>NZ_CP082944.1:4462500-4762500 GCF_019933155.2 Metabacillus dongyingensis
CCAGTTCTTCGCTGCAGAAAGCAGAATGACCGGTCTCCTCTAACATTTTTTGTAGTTTCATGATTGAACTCCCTTATATGGTGGCATCCGTTCATATTTCGGTTATTTTATGTAACTTTAGGCAATGTTATTTGCGTGCATGAAATTGCGTTATCATATTTGTTCGTAATGATTCCTGTTTTATGAGGGAAGATGCGGGAAGAAAATGCTGGATGATTATTATGGGGATCCCTCAAAAAGAAGAGAGTTCTGTCTTCTTACATTGTTTTTATGACCGCTTTGCATTAGTTTCTGCTGACGACTTTCATCGGATTTGTGGCCGCTTTCCAATTACCTCCTTAATCTCATATCAGCACTCTTCAGAATCCCGGTTTACAGCAAAACAAAAAAAACAGCCCCGAAAACCGGGGCTGTACAAAAGGGGGGTAATCTATATTAACTATTCACAACCTCTTTCTGAGACAAGGTTATTTTTTCCGTTACCTTTTCTCCCTGGCGGTAAAATTCAACATCAATTTTATCGCCGATACTTGTTTGTGAATAGAGGAATTTGCGAAGCTCATTTGAATTTTTGATCTTCGTTCCATTCATTGCTACAATGACATCGCCTTCCTGCATTCCTGCTTCTGCAGCTGGTGAAGACGGGCTTACTCCCTGAACGAAGACTCCCTCTGTTATTTCATTCGGCAGCTGAAGTGTGTTTGTACGGTATTGTTCAGGCACTTCGCTTAAGTCAAGGAGTCCTACTCCTAAGAACGGACGGTCTACTTTTCCCTTTTCAAGCAGTTCATCAACGATTGGCTGAAGGTCGTTGCTTGGTATAGCAAATCCTAATCCCTCAACACCATCCTGTGTGATTTTCAAGCTGTTGATGCCAATGACCTGGCCGCTCATGTTCAGCAAGGGTCCACCGCTATTCCCGGGGTTAATTGCCGCATCCGTCTGAATAACATTCAATTCCCAGCTGCCTTCTGAAGTTGAGATGGGAATGGTGCGGTCCGTTCCGCTTATAATACCTTCAGTAACGGTGCGGGAGAAATCCAGTCCAAGCGGATTTCCGATCGCAACGACTCTTTCACCTGCACGAAGCTGTCCTGAATCGCCGAAGTCGGCAACTGTTTTTGCAAACTTGCTGTCAATTTTAAGAACGGCTGTATCTGTCAGCGGATCAGCTCCAACAAGCTCAGCCTTCGATTTTTCTCCATCTGAATAGGAGATTTCGATGCTGCTTGCACCCTCAATTACATGGTTATTTGTAATAATATAGGCTGTTTCCCCATCTTTTTTGAAAATAACACCTGAACCCGTGCCTGCTTCAGCATCCTGTGTTCCGCCGCCAAAACCCTGCTGCTGCTGTTTGTTTGATATCCCGACAATCGCAGGCGACAGATTTTCGACCATGTCCGCAATGTCGCTCGTTTGACTGATAGGCTGTGTGTTCACAGTACTTGAGTCGTTTTCTTCTTCAGCCGTATTAGAATCAATGGAATAAGAAGGTTCCTGTGTGCTTGTCTCATCATCAAGGAAAGGCTGTACCCCAAGCACCAGCGCTCCGCCTACTACCCCGCTGATAACAGATGACATAACCGCTCTCCATCTGGACGGCTTTTTTTGAGGATGTCCCGATCTGACCATGATCTCGCGTGCGTCCGGGTCTAATAATGTATCTTTTCGTTCTGTATCGTCGTAATATCCCATCCTGATTCCTCCTAGTGAATTTCTTTGTTAACCCTACTATAAAAAATCATTTTGGGAGAAAGATGAAAAGATTATGTGAAATTGTCAAATGATGACCTTATCCGTGATGACATTGTATAATTACGTTTAAGAAGGAGCGTGAACTGGATTGTCCTACTCTATTTTTCTTGTGGAAGACGAACAGAATTTAAATGATTTGCTGACAAAATATCTGGAAAAGGAAGGCTTTAAGGTTACCTCATTTACTAATGGGGAAAATGCGCGCCAGGCCATTCATGAAACTCCTCACCTTTGGGTTCTCGATATCATGGTGCCGGATGTTGACGGCTATCAATTAATAAAAGAAATTAAAGCGGCATCGTCAGATACTCCCGTTATTTTCATTTCTGCAAGGGATACAGATATTGACCGGGTGCTTGGGCTTGAGCTTGGAAGCGATGACTATATTTCAAAGCCGTTCCTCCCCCGTGAACTTGTGATTCGCGTTCAGAAGCTGCTGACCCGTGTTTATGAGAGCAGCTCAGTTAAAACAAGTGTGCAGCTTCCGCCTTATACCATTGATGAAAGTGTGCGTTCTGTCTCGCTGAATAATGAAAATCTAAATCTGACTTCTAAGGAATTTGATTTATTGCTGCTGTTTCTGCATAACAAAGGTCAGGCTTTTTCGCGCGAACAAATGATTGAGCACATTTGGGGCAGCGATTATTTTGGCACAGACCGGGTGGTTGATGATCTCGTCCGCCGGCTCCGAAAAAAAATGCCTGACTTAAAAATAGAAACCATCTACGGATATGGGTACAGGATGCTGACAGGATAATGAAAAATAAATCATTGACTTTTCAAATATGGATTGTGATCTCTGGCATTCTTCTCGTCATTTCTTTGATGCTGATGATTATTTTCCCGACTACACTCAGGAATTTTTTCACGAAAGAAATCTACACAACGATTGAAAATGAACAGCATATATTGACGGAATACCACCTACAGGGAAATATCCAAATGGATCCTCTTACCGGAAATGGAGAGAAGCTCTCCCCTGACCGTTCGGTTCAGCACATCATTCTCCCTGAGAGCGCGCCTTTTTTTTACAACGAAAAAAAGCTGCCGCTTAGATTTCTTCAAGAAACGCAAACACTTGCTTCTGCTCAAAAGGATATTACGGAAGAATACTCAAGGGAAATTAATAATGAACGGCTCTTTTTTGTAATCAAGAAGGTGACAGTTGACGGCCAGCCGGCTTTTCTTCTTTCATATGCATGGGACTCTTACCGGAATGATCTTGTTTTGACTTTATTTAAGCAGCTTGTCTTAGTCATGATCATTGTGTTTCTTTTCAGCTGGATTCCATCTATTTGGCTTGCGAAGTATCTGTCGCGTCCAATTGTTTCTTTAGAAAAGGATGTTAAAAGAATTTCGAATGAAGATTGGCATGAACCGGTTGTACTTGATCGAAGTGATGAAATCGGAAAACTTGGAGAAACAATTGAAGTAATGCGGAAACGGCTTGTTCAAAAGGATGAAGCACAGCGCACCCTGCTGCAGAACATCTCTCATGACTTGAAAACACCGGTCATGGTAATCAGAGGATATGCGAAATCTGTAAATGACGGCATTTATCCTAAAGGCGATCTGACCAGCACGATGGATGTTATAGAGGAAGAAGCGGAGCGTCTTGAGAAAAAAATTAAAGACTTGCTGTATATAACGAAGCTGGATTACTTATCTTCACGCAACTCAGGCAAATCGGCGGAGGTTGAGCTGAATATGACGGTTCGCGAGGTCATTGACCGCATCAAATGGTCACGCCAGGAGCTTGATTATGAAATAAAACTGGACCAGGCGGCTATTCATGGCGATGAAGAGCTGTGGATCAAGCTGCTTGAAAACTTATTTGAAAATCAGCTCAGGTATGCGGATTCAATAATCGGTGTTCATCTAAAAAAAGCGGGGAATGACTTCCTTCTTAAAATATGGAACGATGGACCCCCGATTGAAGAAGACATTCTGCCTCATCTGTTTGAGCCATTTCATAAAGGCAGCAGCGGTGAATTCGGGCTTGGGCTCAACATCGTAAAAAGAATTGCTGAGCTTCATCACGGTACAGTTTGGGCTATGAATGAGGATAGAATGAGTACGTTTTATGTGAAAGTACCAAAAAGATAGCAGACGGCCTTTTTAAAAGGCCGTATTTTTATGTTGAAGTCCATGATTTCTGTGCTAGCATCCAATAACAAAAAAGAACAGCTTTCATGCTGCTCTTTCAATTCCCATCTTAATTAACATCTCCCAAATAAATCTTTTCCGGATGCTTCCCAGATTCAAGCTCCATAATGGAAGGCAGCATCGACATCGGATAAAGCCGATAATCGGTAAGATTTTTTACGGGCAGCCATTCTACACCAATTTGGCCGTCATCCGGAATGATACCTGCTGCCGGTTCAGGCTGCCCTTCTTTAATGCGGCATAGAAACATCAAATCCAATTGATGGAATTCTCTATCCCAATCAAACCCATGATTACCCCCAACATAATCCCGAACAAAAATCAGGTCATCAATCTCAACTTCAACCCCAATCTCTTCCATGCACTCTCTTTTCAAATTTTCATGAAGGTTCTCGCCATGCTCTTGTCCGCCTCCTGGCAAAATGTAGAATGGTCCAATCTCATCTTCTTTCTTGATGACCAAAATCTTGCTTTCTTGAATAATAATGGCTTTTGATGCTGTACGTACCATATATGTTCTCCTTTTGACTGAAAATTTCATCCTCCCCAATTATATTGGAACTTCTGAGAAAATTGTCATTTTTGTACAGTGTTTCTTTTAATATCCTGTCGGCCAATTCGCTAATCTGCGTTCACTTTTTGTCCCATTTTTAACAACGGCAAATTCTAGCGCTTTACACAGATATTTCCTTGTGTCCCTTGGATCGATCACATCATCAATATAATGCTTGGATGCTGCTTTGTACGGGGAGCTGTCAAAGGCCCATTGCCCGAGCAATTTCTTCCTTGCTTCATCCTGACTGATTTCATTCTGGAGCTGCCTGCCGTATACAACATTGATGCCGACCTCTGGTCCAGTGAAATTAATTTCAGCTGTTGGCCAAGCAAAGACAAAATCAGCCCCCATCGTCGGTCCGCACATATTTCCGTAAGCAGCGCCAACGCTTTTTCTGATGACAACTGAGATTTTAGGTACAGTTGACTGAGCCAGTGCCTGATTCCAGATCATGATTTTAGTCGGCATTTTATCCCGCTCAGCTTCTTGACTTATTCTAAATCCTGGTGTGTCATGCAGGAAGATTAACGGAATATGATAGGAGTCACACAGACATATAAAATCAGTGGCCTTATCGCACTCCTTTGGTCCCGCAGCTCCGGCAAATTTCTTTGGCTGATTTGCAACGATCCCGACAACTCTTCCATTCATTCTGGAAAATACCGTAATTAGGCCTTCTCCATAAGTAGATTTATATTCAAAAAACTGCTGATTGTCTACGATTTCCCGAATGATCTCCTTCATATCATAGACTCTGTTTTTCTGTCCCGGCAAAATATTCAATAGGTTTCCTGCACTGCGGTACGGATCATCATTTGTCTCAATGTAACGAGGCTCATCATCAGCATTTAACGGCATATAGCTGAAGAAGGTTTTCAGCTGCTCTATACATTGTTCTTCCGTACTGCCAAAGGAATCTGCCTGTCCTGTTTCTTCTGCATGAACCTGCCAGCCTCCAAGCTCTTCCGTATTAACCTTTTGACCTGTTGCCATCGAAAGCATTCTCGGACCTGCAATAGCCATACATGTTCCTTTTAGCATCGTGACAAAATCAGAGGATACCGCCATCCATGTCGGCCCTCCAAAACTGTCTCCCACTATCGCCGTCATTAAAGGCACTTGTCTTGAATGGGTTAACATTTCTTGAGGGAACAGCTTGTCGCTAATGCCATCGGAGCCCATCCCATCAGGCATCCTAAGTCCTCCTCCCTCATTCAGATTAAACAGCGGCAATCCCCGTTTCAAAGCATATTCATGTACTTTTTTGGATTTCCTTATATGAACAGATCCCTCTGTGCCGGCAAAAACCGTTTTGTCACCAGCCATAATAACTGCAGGCCGGCCATCAATTTTTGCTAGTCCGGTTATTAACCCATCCCCATAGCTTCTTTCTTCTGCACCTGGATAATCAGAGTGATTCAGCATCCCAAGCTCCAAAAAACTGTCAGGATCAGCCAGCAATTGGATTCTTTCTCTTGCAGTCTGAAAACCATTTTTGTGGAGCAAATCAATTTTCTCCTGCCCCCCGCCAAACTTGGCTTTTTCTTTTCTCCTTTTCAGATCCTCAACTGCGTCATGAACGGAATTCTTTACTTCATTCATTTTTTTACCCCCTCATTTTCAGGTGTTTTTAATAACCTCCTCAAAACTTTTCCTGAGCTTGTAGAAGGCAGTTCATCTCTAAATTCAATCTCTCTGGGGTATTTGTAGGCAGCCATATGTTTTTTAGACCAGTTAAAGATTTCTTCTTCCGTCACTTTTTCTCTCTCATTTGGTTTCAGCACAATAAAGGCTTTAACGCTTTCGCCCCGGACAGAATCCGGGATCCCGATGACAGCACTTTGCATAACTGCAGGATGCTCATTCAATAAAGCTTCAACATCTTCAGGGAAAACACTGTATCCTGAGCATTTAATAAGCTCCTTCATGCGGCCAAAGAAATAGAGATACCCCTCTTCGTCAAGCATTCCGATATCACCTGTAAAGACCCATCCATCTCTCAAGGTTTCAGAGGTTGCATCTGCTCTGTTTAGATAGCCTTTGAAAATCCCAGGATTCTTGACAGCAATTTCTCCTCTTTCGCCTGGAGCAGCCGGAGACCCTGTCTCACCAGCTATAATTTTGATTTTATTCTCATAGACTGGGATCCCGCAGCTTCCGAACTTTATCTTATCTTTAGGCATAAACGTATCACATGTATGGGTTTCGCTCAGACCATAAGATGCCTCATGCATGATGCATCCTTTCGTAAGCTCATGCCATTTATCAGCCAGTTCTTTTGTTACCGGCATTCCAAAGCTTGTAGAGGGATTATGCCTGAGAGATGTAAGATTTCTTTTGTCCGCACCCGGTGTATGTAAAATCGCTGCATTCATCGGTGCAACACTGTACCAAGTAGTTATTTTGTATGTTTCAATCACATCAATAGTAGTTTCAGGATCAAATCTGGTTAATAGATAACAAGTGTTTCCTGAGTAAACAGGAATATTCACACCCATGACCATTCCTGCAATATGACATAAAGGAGCAATCGCCAGTGAACGGTCATCTTCCCTCATTTCATTGGTTTCTGCAGTTGCAGCTGTTTTATAAAGAGAGCTTCCATAAGTTAGAAGTGCACCCTTTGGTCTTCCGGTTGTACCTGAAGTAAAGATCATTAATCCAATATCATTCCAGGTATCAATCTCCGCATTTTTATTCAGCGGATCCTCTTCTCTAAAAATATCATTCATATCATGTGCGGACTCAAAAGTTTGTTTTGAAATAGGTAAGTCTTCAGGCAGCTTAAGAGCAGGCGTTTCAGGAATAAAATCTCCGTAATGAACGGTAATAGAAAGAATCGGATTATCCAGATCACTAACTGCTGTCTGAACCCTTGAATATAATTCGCAGCCGGCTATTATTCCTTTCATCCCTGCTTCTTTAAAAAAGTAGGACAGCTCAGATTCTTTGTACATTGGATTAAGGGGGACAACGATTCCTCCAATTTTTTGTATGGCATAATGCGCAATGATGTATTGAGGGCAATTCTGCATAAATAATCCCACTGCATCCCCTTTTCTTACATCATTTCGGTTTAAAAAACCGGCCAGCTGGCAGATTTTTTTCTTCAGCTCTTTCCAGGAAATTTCTCTTCCATAATACGAATAGGCAATTGCATCAGGTTTTTCATCACAATGCTGATCAATATACTCGTGAAGCGGTCTTTCTCCATGCCGGTATTGCAGGGTTTCCGGCAGATAGGATGGCCAATAAGACAGCTGAGTCATTTTCATTCCCCTTTTCCTTTATAATTGAACAGAGATAAACTGACCGGTTAGTATGTTGTGAGATTATTATACAATGAATCTTCCTCTCTATAAACAAAGTTGTTTAAATTTTCTAAAAAAGGGCGTCTTGCACTTTATGTTTACAGCTTCACATACAGGGAAAATAAAGGGCAGATAAGTAAAAGGAGGGTTTTCCATATGGGAAGATTAAAGGATAAACTGGCGGTTATAACTGGAGCTGCAACCGGGATTGGCGCTGCGACTGCGGAGGTTTTCGCAAATGAGGGAGCAACCGTGGTTTGTGCAGATATCAAGGAAGGGCAGCTGCAAGAGACGGTTGAAGCCATTCGCTCAAATGGAGGACAGGCGGAGGCTTATTATCTGGATGTTGCCAATGAAGAGAGTGTGGTCTCTTTTGCTGAAAAAATAAAACAGGTTTACGGTAAGATTGATATCCTCTTCAACAATGCAGGTGTCGATCAGCAGGGCGGCAAAGTGCACGAATATCCTGTTGAACTGTTTGACCGTATAATGGCTGTGGATTTGCGCGGAACATTTCTATGCAGCAAATATTTGATTCCGCTTATGCTTGAAAATGGCGGTTCCATTATAAACACCTCCTCAATGTCCGGCCGTGCAGCGGATCTTGACCGTTCAGGGTACAATGCCGCAAAAGGCGGCATCACAAACTTTACAAGAGCTATGGCCATCGATTATGCCCGGAATGGAATTCGGGTGAACTCTTTATCTCCAGGCACAATTGAAACACCCTTAATTGATGCCCTTGCAGGCAGCAAAGAAGAAGAAATGGGACAGAAATTCAGAGATGCTAATAAGTGGATGACGCCACTCGGCAGATTAGGAAGTCCAAAAGAAATAGCGACTGTAGCTCTTTTCCTGGCATCTGAAGACAGCTCTTATGTGACGGGAGAAGATATTACGGCAGATGGCGGAATTATGGCCTACACCTGGCCGGGAAAAATGCTGATTGAAGAAAAATGGAAGAAAGAAACGGAATAACACGGGTACTCCTGCTTTTAGGAGTACTTTTTTTCCGCCTGTATTCTCTGTAATTCCCATCAATGCTACAATATAGGAAATTGACACTAAACAGCCAGGAGGCCACGCGTTGAAACTGCCGACATGCACGTCTTGCCATTATAAATTCACCTGGAAAGAAACGCTTCTAACCACGCTGAAATTTACTAGAATTCTAATATGCCCTAAATGCGGAACAAGCTTGTATCCAACCCCTAAATCAAGAACAAAGGGAACACTCTTTATCGCAATCCCAATCGTTGCTGCGAGTTTTATCAGTTCCATGGCGGGTGCTGATGCTGCAGTAAGAATAACAGCCATTATTCTTGCAGGAATGCTATCCGTCCTGCTGTCGCCTTACTACTATGAATACACAGAAGAAGATAAGCCATTGTGGTAAATAATAGGGTCTGAATATTCACATAGTGATTAGCAGGACTTTTCTGCCGTTAAATCTTGCTGGCTACTGTGTTATTTCCATTCTCATTTTGTTACTGCACGACTCATAGTTTAATAGAACAATCACTATGTGCTGCATTCCCCGCCGTTTGCTGCAAAAATATCTGCCTTTGTTGATTTTATATATATCTTTAACGAGCCGCCGCTTACACCAAATACTTCTCCTTTGTGCGTCCAGCCATACTTTTCATAATACCCTTCCAAATCCGTGCTTAAATAAAGATTTTCAAATCCTTTCCTGCTTGTTTCTTCTATGGCATGCTTAAGCAGTCGGGAACCAATTTCTTTTCCTCTATGCTCTGGAAGTACATATAAACAAGCAAGCCAAGGATATATGTCCTGACGACTGTTAAGATCATTTCTAATTAATGCGAACGTCCCCACTATACAATCATCTATTATCGCTATATAGAACCTTGGTATTTCATCTTCAGTTTTGCATGAATGAATCATACAATCTTGATAAAACTTATAATTGTGTTCGTTTCCCCACTCTTCCCAAAAAACAGCAACTGCCTTGTCAAATAAGTCTATCCGCTGTTGTATTTCAACTATTTCCAAAAAGCTGCACTCCCCTCAATACAAACTCTTGATAAAACTTTGGTGAACCTTCTGATAAAATTCTTTTTCTCAAAAGACCTATTTATGGTGGCTTCCGTCAAATATTCCAATATAGATAGACGCCTCTCCATTAGAAGCGCCATTTTATTGAACATCATTTAATAAAATTGTTTTTCAGACAATCACTTTTTTGTTATAAAACTTCAAGATAAATAGTGACACCGTCATTTAGCCTATTTCCCCCGCGGTCCAATCATATCGAGCGGATTCACATACTTATCAAATTCCTGTTCGGTCAGCAATTGAAGCTTTAATGCAGCTTCTTTCAGAGTGCTTCCATCTTTATGGGCCTCTTTCGCTATTTTTGCTGCATTTGCATAACCAATATGAGGATTCAAAGCTGTTACAAGCATCAAAGATTCATTTAAATATTTATCTATTACATCCAAATTCGGCTTGATGCCAATCGCACAATGGTCATTAAAGGAGTGAATCGAGTCAGCAAGCAGTCTGACCGATTGCAGGAAATTATACATAATAACCGGCTTGAACACATTCAGTTCAAAATTTCCCTGACTTGCTGCAAATCCGATCGTTGCATCGTTCCCCATCACTTGTGCTGCCACCATCGTAATGGCTTCACTTTGGGTTGGGTTCACTTTTCCGGGCATAATGGAGCTTCCCGGTTCATTTTCAGGTATGGTAATTTCGCCGATCCCGCACCTAGGACCGCTTGCAAGCCATCTTACATCATTTGCAATCTTCATTAAATCTGCTGCAAGTCCTTTTAAGGCCCCATGAACAAAGACAATCTCATCATGACTGGTCAGGGCGTGAAACTTGTTTTCTGATGTGCGGAATTTTGTTGCTGTATATAGACTGATCTCTTCAGCTACAAGTCTCCCAAAATCAGGATGGGCATTGATCCCCGTGCCTACCGCTGTACCTCCTATTGCAAGATCCCTCATTTTTTCTACAGATAACAGAATCATATCTTTCGATTTTTGCAGCATATGAACCCAGCCGCTTATTTCCTGGCCCAATGTGAGCGGGGTAGCATCCTGAAGATGTGTTCTGCCGATCTTGACGATATCTTCATTTTCTTTGGATTTGTTTACAAGTGTTAAATAGAGCTTATCAATTGCCGGAACCAATGAATCAAAAACAGAGAGCACTCCTGAAACATGCATAGCTGTCGGAAACGTATCGTTCGAGCTTTGTCCCATGTTGACATCATCATTGGGATGGATGACTTGATCAGACTCATTTAACAGCGCGTTTCCCCTGTTTGCAATCACTTCATTTACATTCATGTTGCTTTGCGTTCCGCTTCCTGTCTGCCATACAACCAGAGGAAAGTGTTCATCAAGCTTTCGGCTTAGGATATCATCGCATACTTTCACAATCGCTCTCTCTTTTTCAGCGCTTAGCTTTCCTAATCTTCCATTCACTTTAGCTGCGCTTCTTTTTAGAATAGCGAATGCGTCAATCAGCTCCTGAGGCATTCTTTCCATACCGATTTTAAAGTTTTCTTTGCTTCGCTGTGTCTGAGCCCCCCAAAACTTATCTGCAGGAACTTTAATCTCACCCATCGTATCTCTTTCGATTCGAAATTCCACTTTCTCCACCTCCGCATTTTTATCCTTACCCTTTTATTCAAGAAAAGTTCATATAAACCTTTTTAACACACCTATTCTTCCGCTGCTTTTTTGATAAAATATAGAAAAACGGCGGTGGATACCCCGGAATCAGCAGTCTCCTTTAAGACTTGCACCGTGAAAAGATTTGCTGCTTCAAAACCAGCCATTTTTGCAGAAAAAATTCTGAAGCATTTCAAAATGGATTTCTATTTTGATCAAATAGCCGGCAGCAGCCTTGATGGCACACTTATCGCCTAGTCAGACAACATCGCAGAAGTTCTGAAGCATTATCCTGTTAACCCGAAATCAGAGATTTGACCGTGAGCAGGATATCATCGCAGCAAGAGAAAATAACATTGCTTCAATTGGGGTTTTATACGGATATGGTTCGAAAAAAGAACTGGGTTCTGCTGCACCGGATTTTCTGGCGCCATCAGTGGACGAACTAAAGAAAACCCTTATGCACCAAGGAAATTCACAGCTTAATCAAACGTTTGTTTAACTATTAATGAGGTGATAGAATGGGAGATTTCTTCGTACTGACGGCGGCATTGCTGCTCTTAATTTTTGTTTTAGATACGCTTGCAAAATTGAAGGGTTCAAGTAAGGACAAGAACGAAAACATTCTTAAACTATATTTAGGGTTTTTAATCCTTATTGCCACTTCCGTTATTCCCTATAAATTGTGGAAGCTCACAGGCAGCCATCATAGTCCTGACGGCATGCTCGTCACGGCAGGTGCTGCCCTTGCCATGATTGTTTTCGTTATCAGTTTTTATTCCCGCAGAGTTAAAAATCATGCATGAGAGGCTGCCGGGAAACATACAAGTCCTCACAACAGTGAAAACCGGATCTAGAATTTGCAGGATAATTTAAGAAATAAAAAAACTTCAGCGGAAACGCTGAGGTTTTTTTATAGTTCTTCTATCCGGTTAAACTCCCGCAAGAGTCTCAGCTTTTCAAGCGTAATCCAGCCCTTCCATTCTTCTTTAGCAAGAAGCCAAATATCTTCATATTGCCCCCAAGACCAGGCTGGTGCAAAGCTGCCGTCATCGGTTTGCTGTTCAATGATGAAATCAAGATTCTGTTCCACGCTTTCAGCGAATAATGGATAATACCTGGAGCTTGGTGACTGAATCACACCCGTCGGCTGGAGTCCGTATCCTATCCAGTCTTCTGGATTTCTGATGATGCATTTGCTAACAAATTCATCCAGATGAACGGTCATTTCACGGCGGGATACGTGCGGCGCTTTTTCAGCAAGTCTAAGATAGCAAAGCAATTCATGAAATTCATATTCCTGAAGGCCCTGAAGATGGCTGATTGCATGATCAGTCAATTCAGAAAGCATGCTTTCTGGTATCAATTTTTTATATTCATAAAAATAACCCAGTACTTCAGCATTTGGATTTCCCCAATCTGCCCCAGCCTTTTGGTAATTCCACCAGGGTGCCCTCGGTGCAGATTCTACCTCAGGGGGCACTTTTTCCCAACCATGAAGTTCTGGTTGATAGCTCTGAATGAAATAAGCAATAGCGTTGTTAAGAATTTCGTCTTCTTCATCCGCGTTCACTCTGGATAAATACTGCATGCCGACCGTTGAGGCAAGTGCTGATGAATCTGAACATCTGAAATCCGGCTCAAGTCCATTCCCGAAGCCGCCATCTTGATTCTGATATGTTTTAAGCTCCATTAGCACATCTTCTTTAGAGCCATTCTCAAATTCAAAAAGATATAAAGCGCGGTCAACCTTTCGCGCTTTTTCAAGCATAAATTTCCGCGCTTTAAGAAATTGCCCCTTTGTAAACTGCTTCATAACCTTAAGCCCCCCTACTTTTTCAGTCTGATGATTACCTTTGTGCCTTTGCCAAGTTCGCTTTCCATTTTGAATTCCCCATTATGCTCGGTAATGATTTTGTTGCTGATTGTAAGACCCAGTCCAATGCCTTTTTCTTTTGTTGTAAAAAAAGGCGTTCCGAGTTTTTCCAGACGCTTTTCATCAATACCTGTCCCATTATCCTCAAACGTCAGCTGATAAAATAAATCATCCTTGTTTTCTCCTCTTATTTTAAGGCTGCCTCCGTCCGGCATAGCTTCTATGGCATTTTTCATAACATTGATGAATACTTGTTTCATTTGATTTTTTTCACATTCTATTTTTGCGGCATCTGAATCAAATTTAAGATCGATAGCCACATTTCTGAGGGAAGCCTCTGGATTTAATAAAATCATCGTGTCTTTAAGAAGTTCTACAACATTAGTGCATTCTTTCAGATGAATAGCCTGGGGCCTTGCCAGTGCCATAAATTCATTGACGATCTGCTCAATTCGGCTTAATTCATCCATGATGACATTCTGATATTTTATCTCATTCTGGTCCCTGTCTTTTTCAGTCAGCAGCTTAAAGAATCCCTTAATGGATGTAAGCGGATTCCTGATTTCATGGGCAACACCAGCTGCAAGCTCCCCTAGTACGGTAAGCTTCTCATAGTTGCGGATATATTCTTCGACTTTTCTTTTTTCAGTAATATCCCTTGATATGAACACAATGCTTTCTGGGTCCCCATGCTGATTGAAAACAGCCATTCCTTTTCCCTCAAACAAGACAGCCTGTCCTGTATGACTGATCTTGTGATAAGGGATGGTGACAGGTCCTTTTGTGGTTAAAAGGGTGTGTATAATCCCTTCTGCTTTAGCATGATCATCAACAAGTATATATTTAAAGACATTTTGCCCGATCATACGCTCAGGCTCGTATCCCAGGACTTTTTTATAAGAGGGCGATGCGTATATATAATTTCCTTTAAGATCGACTACACATATTAAGTCGTTGCTGTGTTCTAAAATGATCCGGTACTTGCTTTCGCTTTTTCTCAATTTTTCTTCTGTTTGCTTCCGCTGTGTAATGTTTCTTGAAATGACGATCGCATGCTTTAAGGATTCATTTTCAGTGACGGGAATTCCATGCGACTCAAGCCATATATAAGTATGATCCTTGCATAAATATCGATACTCAACCGTCATCTGTCTATTTTCCTTGAGCATTTTATAAAATTGGCCGGCAATCAGCTCCCTGTCCTCCGGATGAACGAATTGAAAAGGAGTGTATCCGACTGCTTCTGATATATCATACCCAAGTACTTCTTTATAAGACGGAGATACATAGGTGAAAAGTCCGTTTGCATCTAGAAGCCCAACGATATCACGCATATTTTCAGTAATCAGACGGAACTTTTTTATCGTTTCCTCGTGTTCTTGTTCAAGTTTTTTCTTAATTGTGACATCTCTTATAATCACCTGGGTGGATTGCCTGTCCCCCCATATGTTTGGCAGTGATGTTACTTCCATGGTTAAGGGCAATCCTCGTCTGGTATACCAGATCTGTTCCATTGAAGACGGTGTGAAACCATTTTTTGTATCGGTGATCCGCTGCTCAATTATCTCTCTATGCTGAGGATCAATTGAATTCCAGATGGATTTTCCAATGAGATCCTCCTTGCACTTTAACTCTAACAGATTCATGGCAGAAGGATTTATATATGTCCACTTTCGGTTTTCGTGAATTAAAAATGCGGTTGGAGAGTTCTCAAGCTGATTAAGATAGACTTCCATTAAGCCATCGAGTCTTTCCTGAGAAAGAAATTTCTCTTCATGAGCCTGTTCTTGCTTCTTCATCGCGGTCCATCTCCTCCAAATACATACATATCCTTAATATATCAAAAATTCAATTAATAAGGTACTGCCCTAGTAGCGAATAAATAAAAAGCCCGTATTTTATGATCAATACGGGATGTGTTTCTAATGAATTTTGACTCTTCCACGGCATTGTTGATTTTCACTCACTTTTAATGAAGCTTCGTATTAGCCATTAATTAATAATCCCATGGTGGACTATTTCCACACTTACTTTAGGTTCAATCAGGATGTTTGGATAATCCTCCTCCCATTTTACCTTTTTCCAGATAGCGGGATGATAGGCAATGAGCTCTCTCCCAATACCAACGGACTGAAATCAGGTACAATGAACCACATGATTGTTTCTCAAGCATACTCAAAATTTATAATTGTGAAAATTATCACTTGCAAGATTGCCGATTTACCTGCTATATTGCTAACAAATGAATATTTTTTCATTCTGCTGGGGGAGTCCATGATGCTGGACTGAGAGAAGAACGCAATTCTTTGACCCTTTGAACCTGATCTGGATGATACCAGCGTAGGGAAGCGGTGTGGCGTAGGCCGTTTTTTTTGGCTTTTTACACATACTGTTCCAAGGGTTCTGTTCATTAACAGAACCCTTTTTCTATTTCTTTCGCGGGTGCAGATCAAAACTCTATTAAACGATATAAGGAGGAGTTAAGATTGGATTTCGCATTCACTAAACAGTTTGATGGCAGCAAAAAGATGTATAAAACAGGATCAAGAGAGGACATTCGTGTTCCATTTCGGAAAATTGAGCTTGCACAGGATAATGAACCAGTGCTTGTTTATGATACGAGTGGTCCTTATACGGATCAAGCCGCTGCCATTGATATTAAAAAGGGGTTACCTGAAGTCAGAAGAAGCTGGATTTTTGAACGGGATGATGTGGAAGAATATTCAGGTCGCAGAGTCAAGCCTGAGGATAACGGCCGACAAGGGGATATGACTTCAAATGAAAACGTCTTTACTGGCGATAGAAAAGTACTGCGGGCAAAAAAGAATGCCAATGTCACTCAGCTTCATTACGCCAGAAAAGGAATCATTACACCTGAGATGGAGTTTATAGCCATTCGTGAAAACATGGACCCTGAGTTCATTAGAAGTGAAGTTGCAAGCGGCAGAGCCATTATACCTGCAAACATCAATCATAGAGAAAGTGAACCTATGATCATAGGCAAACATTTTCATGTCAAAATTAATGCAAATATAGGCAACTCTGCAGTAACATCATCCATTGAAGAAGAAGTTGAAAAAATGACATGGGCAATCAAATGGGGTGCTGACAACATCATGGATTTATCGACAGGCAAAGATATTCACACCACCCGGGAGTGGATTATCAGAAATTCACCAGTACCGGTTGGAACAGTGCCCATCTACCAGGCGCTTGAAAAAGTAAAAGGCATTGCTGAGGATTTAACCTGGGAAGTGTACAGAGATACCTTAATTGAACAGGCGGAACAAGGGGTCGATTACTTTACAATCCATGCAGGTGTTTTGCTGAGGTATATCCCTCTTACAATTAAAAGAACAACCGGGATTGTATCAAGAGGAGGATCCATTCTTGCAGGATGGTGCTTAGCCCACCACGAAGAAAACTTTCTCTATACCCATTTTGAGGAGATTTGCGAGATTTTAAAACGTTATGATATTTCCATTTCATTAGGCGATGGCCTGCGTCCCGGATCGATTGCAGATGCAAATGATGAAGCACAATTTGCAGAACTTGAAACCCTGGGTGAGCTCACGAAAATCGCATGGAAGCATGACGTACAGGTGATGATTGAAGGTCCTGGCCATGTTCCAATGCACATGATTCGCGAAAATGTAGAAAAGCAGCAGGAAATTTGCCATGAGGCACCTTTTTATACACTTGGACCATTAACGACAGATATCGCACCAGGCTATGATCATATCACTTCAGCTATAGGTGCAGCGATGATTGGCTGGTTCGGTACCGCGATGCTTTGCTATGTAACGCCGAAAGAGCATTTGGGATTGCCTAATAAAGATGATGTTCGCGAAGGAGTCATTGCCTATAAAATTGCTGCACACGCCGCTGACCTAGCCAAAGGACATCCTAATGCACAGTATAGAGACGATGCCCTGTCTAAAGCGAGATTTGAATTCCGCTGGGAAGATCAATTTAATCTTTCCCTTGATCCTGACCGTGCAAAGGAATATCATGATGAAACGTTACCTGCCGAAGGAGCTAAAACCGCTCATTTCTGCTCGATGTGCGGGCCAAAATTCTGCTCGATGAGAATTTCCCACGATTTAAGAAATACTGTTAAAGAACAGGAAATTGAAGAAGGACTGAAGCAAAAGTCAAAAGAATTTGTTGAAAACGGTTCAGCTATCTATCAGTAGACCATTTAGGCTGTGAACGTTCTGCCGGTTCATTGAATCATTTTAGGGGCGAACCTTGTATTACTTTCCAAACCGGTCCATTTACTGTCCGAAATGTCCGTAATACTGGCGAAAAACAGGAAAATACTTTCTTATTTGAATGAAATACTTTCTTTTTTACAAAAATCTCCTAAACCATAAAAAAACAGCGGAATGCATGCATTCCGCTTTTTTCATCTATTACTGTATCGCCTGCAAACCAGCCTGGTTCAAGAAGTTCCAAGGCTTGTTGTAATGAGGCTGGAAGAAGAAGTCGACAAAGCCAAGCTCATCAATCGTCATGCGATTTTGGATGCAGACTGATAGAGTATTAATTGATTGAGTCAAATCCGCTTTTGACATCACTTGTGCACCGACAATTCTTCTTGTCTCTTCTTCATAAACGACCTTTAAAGTGACAGGTTCATAGGAGGGCATAAACTCAGGGCGATCGTTTTCTAAGATTGTGATACTTTTCACATTCATATCCATAAAAGAAGCAGCTGTTTCTGTCATGCCTGTTGAAGCGATGTTATTTTCATAAATTTTAATGCCTGATGTACCTTGAGTACCCATATATTTAATCGTTTTGTTCACTAAGTTTTTAGCGACTAATGTTCCCATCCGGACGGCATTAGTAGCTAATGGAATATAAGCATGCTTCCCGGTTGGATTATAGAGAATCGCGCAGCTGTCGCCTGCTGCAAAAATATCTTCATTGCTTGTTTGCATATACTCATTTACGATTATAGCGCCATTATCAAGCATATCAACTTGCCCTTGAAGCAAACCTGTATTCGGCTTAAATCCTATGCAAAGAACAACTAGATCTGTCTCGTACGCGCCTTTGGTTGTCACTACTTTTGAAACATTGCCGTTTTCGCCTTCGAATTTGCTGACTGTTTCACCCAGAGCAAGAGTAATGCCGCGATTTTCAAATTCATCTTCAATGACTTCTGTATATTCCGGATCTAGATATTTACTTAAAATGCGGTCTGAACTGTCTATTAAAGTAACATCTTTTCCGTATGATTCAAACGCTTCTACAAGCTCAATCCCAATATAGCCTGCCCCGACTACTGTAATTTTCTGGGCCTCCTTCGCTTTTTCGATAATATTATTAGCGTGGTTAAAGTTTTTAGAAAGCACGATATTATTTAATTGAATTCCCTCAAGCGGAGGCACGATCGGCCATGAACCTGTTGTCATCACTAATTTATCATACGTATCTTCGAACGTTTCCCCTGTTTCAAGGTTTTCAGCTGTGAGTGTTTTCGCTTCTGAATCAATAGAAGTTACGGCATGCTTCATTTTCATCGCAACTCCCATGTTCTCAAGTTCTTGAGGTGAAGAGTAAAATAAGCCCTGTGCGTCCTGAACAACTCCTCCTACATATAATGCGATGCCGCAAGATAAGAAAGAGACATTATCATTTTTTTCATAAACGGTAATTGCTGCTTCCGGATAAAGCTTCGTCATATTTGAAACTGCTGCTGTTCCAGCATGTGTACATCCAATCACTGCGATTTTCATAAGTGCAGTTCCTCCCTTTAAAATAGTTTGTGAATGTTTTCACATTATATTGTGAAGTAATTCACATACATTGCTTAATTCATATTATATTCCCTTATTTTTAAAAACGCAAGAAATATTGTGAAGTTTTTCACATAAAGTTTTTTTCCCTATTTATACCTATCCATCGTCCTATAGTCATGGTAAAATTTTTACAATACTCTGAAAAGTGAACGCGGGGTTTTTTAAATGAAATCAACAATTGAAATCTCCAGGCATATCCTTCTTTTTCTCTTAATCGTTCTATCTCTCATTCTAGTCGTTCTATTCCCAAGAGATGTTGAAATAAGTGCTGAGGGCAGAGCACAGACTGTCATATTTGACTATCAATTTTCATGGTCTGCCTATCAAGAAAACATAACATCCTTTTTCAGCGGTCTTTATCAGGAAAAAAGCTTTGGACTGACCAAATATGAACGTCCTGTGGAAGAAGAAATGAAACTGTATTTTTCAAGAAGCATGAAAATCATTGTGACTGCTCTCATCCTTGGTTTGTTTTTCGGAATTCTGAAAGGAGTTTATGATGCAGCGCACCCGAGTTCGCTCGGAATGATTTTCGGAAAAGGATTTACATGGGTGCTGCAGGCCATCCCTGATTTCTTTCTGTTTCTCTGTTTACAATGGGTGCTCATCATCTATTTCAGGGAATATGCCGATATTTTTGGACACGAGAAATGGTACAGTTTTTTATTTCCAGCTTTATTGGTATCCATTTACCCTGCCCTGTACATAAGCCGCATTACGGCTGCAACCTTTCAGGAACAGGAAAGCAAGCAATATATTACGGTTGCCCATTCAAAAGGGCTGCCGCAGGCTGTTATCACATTTAAGCATATTCTTAAAAACAGCGCAGTCCAAATCCTGAATCATACAAGTTCAATGATGATCTATCTTCTTTCTAATCTGTTGCTTGTAGAATATCTGCTCGATTACAAGGGGGCTGCATACCGTCTATACGAAGCGTTTAATGTAACTCCTGTCTTAAGTGTTGGTTTGAACACAGCAATAGAGCAAAATGTCATCATCGTATTCGGCACTTGTTTCATGATTCTGGTTCTTATTGTTCAAATCACGAGCGGACTTATTAAAAGAATGATAGATCCAAGGGAGCGAGGGGCATGAGAAATAAAACCCTGTTATTCGGAAGCGTTATGCTTGCTGCTATTCTATTGATTTCTCTGATAGGCCCTCTTTTCCCCTTAGTACAAGCAGGGATAGAAGAACAGAGAATGGTTTTTATAAACAGCACCACCTATGAACGGGCACCATTCCCTCCCTCACTGCAGCATCCCTTTGGATCTGATGATGATGGGAGAGACATTCTCAGCCTCATTATCATGGGAGCAAAAGACACACTGCTCCTAATTTTCAGCATTACGGCCATAAGATATCTAGCTGCCGTCTTACTTGCTTTTTTAGGCTCCAGCAAAAAAAGTCCGTTCCGGCTGCTGATTTATGGCTTAAACGGTTTTGCAGCAAGTCTTCCCTTAATTTTCGCAGCCATTCTCTTTATTACAATGCCCATGTTTACCTTCAGCCCCAATCGCGTGCTCTGGGTTATTCTCTTTCTCTCACTGACTGATGCAGGCAGAGTTGCTTTTATTATTCAGCAATCGATGAGCAGCCTTTCTCATTCTCAATTTGTAGAAGCAGGAGTAACTGTCGGCAATAACCAAATGGGACTTTTCATTCGCTATTACCTGCCAAATTTATTGCCGGAGCTGATCGTTCAATTTTTTATGGACCTTGGAAAAGTTGCACTTTTGTTGGGCCAGCTCGGGATTCTATCTATTTTTGTCACACAGGTTTTTGTTCAGACTACCTATGGATATGGAGAACTGCAAAATACTAGCCTGAATTGGTCTACTCTTCTCGGCATGGCGAGATCAGATATATTAAGAGGCTTCTGGATTCCATTTTTTCCTGCACTCTCCCTGACATTGCTGATTTTCACCTTTAACATGATCAGTGAAGGTCTCAGACAGCATTTCAGCCGTGCTTAAACGGTGTTATAATAGCGAATGCCTGACTGCAGAGACAGTCAGGCACCTTTTTTATATTTGGTCTTTATCAAACCATCCCTTCCGTTTAAACCAAATAAACATCATGAAACTTAAAAAGCCCATTCCGCCAAGCACATAAAAATAACCGTACTCCCACCTGAGTTCAGGCATGTTCTCAAAATTCATTCCATATACCCCCGCTATAAATGTCAGCGGCATAAATATTGTTGTAATCACAGTCAGCGTCATCATCACAGTATTTGCGCGATAAGAGTTGACTGAGATATAATTTTCTCTAATTTCAGCAGTGAAATCCATATTGGCAGAAATCAGCTCGGACAGCTTTATTAGATGGTCATATACATTCATGAAATACGTTCTTTCACTCTTTGGGATACTCAGTCTTTCTGAATTTAATAGCCGGTAAAGCAAATCTCTCATTGGAAAAATGGTCCGCTTTAGCTTAAGAAGCCCTGAACGCGTTTCAAAAACCTGCTTCATTATCTGCTTTATTCTGTATTCCCCGCTCTCAAGCGCATTCAGCGTCTCTTCCATTTCTGTTATACGCGGAAAATAGAAATCAACCAGTTTATCTAACAATTCATAAAAGACATAATTGGGTGTAAGAGATTTCACATGATTTACTTGCTTTATTTTTTCATAAAGAAGCTCTGTTTCTTCAGACTGATGTAAATGAAAGGTCACAATATACTTATCAGACAAGAAAACATCCAGCTCCTCGGCCTCCATTGTTTCTTTATTGATAGAATGAAGAACGAAGAAATGATACCCTTCATAATAGTCAAGCTTTGGCCGCTGCAAAAAATGAAAACAGTCCTCAATTGCAAGAGGATGAAAATTAAAAAGATCCTTTAACACTTTCCCTTCCCAATCTTTTTCAGGGTAAATATCAAGCCAGACCATTTTATATGAATCAAGTGAAAAATTCTTTAAATCGACAGAATGAATGATACTGCCGCTATGATCGACTGCCATCGTCTTAATCAATTTGTTCCATCTCCTTTAAATTGACACATCCCGCTTCGTAAAAGCAGCCCAGGCCGCTGCAAAAAAGATGCACAAATAAATACATAAAACAGCAATTGAAAAGCCCATTGTTGTCCCCTCAAATAACGGCCTGTTCCCTTCAAGATGCTGCTTGAGGCTGGTGTTGGCAAACAAGATGTATTTTCCCCACTCAAGGTTATAATGAGCAAGCAGCTGAACGAAGGTTTTACCTGAAAACGTGATGAACATCGACAGGCCTATAGCGAGAGAGCTGTTTCTAAATACCGCAGAAATCATAAAAGCGAACGTTGATATCATGATCATCTCAATCAAAACGGTAAGATAGTTCAGGCTGATGCCTTTCATTAACTCTGTATCGCCCGTTCCGCCCTCTGTCCCAAAGAAAAGCAGTCCGAGCAAAATAGACAGGGCAAAGTAGAAGAGTAAAAAGTACAATCCGAACAAAACAGTAGTGATGTATTTCGACAGGAGAATTTTCGTGCGGACTACAGGGCGGATGAGCAGGAACTTAATGGTTCCCCACGTAAATTCATTTGCCACAATCGCTCCCGCAATTACAAGTGAAAAGAAAGGCAGAACAAATAAGAAGCCTGTAGTCAGAGATACATACCCCAGTACATTTTCATCTGTTCCGGCTCCGGAAAACATTCGTTTTGATATGACTGCCATTAATATACTGATCACAGCAAGTGTAATAAAAAGGACATTGGTGCTTTTCTGAAAAAGCAACTTCATATGCTCGATTTTAATTAACTTCATCATGAAGCATTTCCTCCGTAAGCTCGATAAAGGAGTCTTCCAATGACTTATAGACAGGCTGGATGGAATAGACATCTATCTTTCCTTGCACGAGAATTTGGTTAATCTTTGGGATATCTTCTTTCTTAATGAATAGAGAGATGCCGTTATTGTATATGGATGCGGAGTATTCAGGCTTTAAAATTTGCAAAGCTCGTTCTCCCTCAGTTAGTTCAAACCGCACCTTAATGAGTTCATCTTTCTGACTTCCAATCTCATTTACTGCAGCGATTTGCCCCCTTCTAATAATGGCTGCTCTTGTACACAGCTCCTCTACTTCTTTGAGAAGATGAGAAGCAATGATAATGGAGACATTCTCTTTTTCGCAAAGATCTCTTAAATAGGTTCTAAGCTCCCTGATGCCTGATGGATCTAGTCCGTTTGTCGGTTCATCCAGGATAAGCAGCTTAGGTTTATGTAAAATGGCCTGTGCAATTCCCAGGCGCTGTCTCATTCCAAGCGAGTACGTTTCCACTTTGTCGTGAATCGCGTCCTTCAAATGAACAAGACCGACAACGTCTTCAATCCGCTTTTTACTGATATCTCCATGCATATCAGCAAAGTGCGAAAGGTTCTGATAACCGGTCATAAATGGATAAAATTCCGGGTTTTCCACAATGGCTCCCGCATGTGAAATTGCTTTTTCAAATTCGCTGTGCACAGAGTGCTGATTGATTCTGATTTCTCCGGAATCAATCTTAATAAGTCCAAGGATTGCCCTGATTAATGTCGTTTTTCCAGAACCATTGGGACCAAGCAGTCCGAATATTTCTCCTTCATATACGTCTAAGGAAATTTGATGCAGCAGCTGCTTTTGCCCAATCGACTTGTCCAAATTTTTCACGCTAAGAATGATCTTCTCCATGAAGCATTCCTCCTCATATCAACAGTATATACCGGACTATGGAGATTCGGAAAGAAGGATAGCAGGGAACACAAATAAGAAAAGCGCAAGCGACCGTTTAGCGCAGGCAGATAAGTCCGGGTTTGACTGATTTGTTCTGGCCGAAGAGCTGGGTAATAGGCACGACATCAATTCACAGTATTTTATCATTTCCTATCTCCTGAAAAAAACTGCTGATATGAAACACTCAGGAAGTTTTCAGGGTAAATAGCATTGCTGATGAATTTTAAAAACTAAAAGGGAGCACACTTGGTCATCGAAATGACATTAGCACGCTCCCTGTTCTAAACTTTATCTCAACTAAGCTCTTCTCTGTTTCGCTTTTAAGCGTTTATGCTTTTAAGCGATAAAGTAACTGTCTTAATAATATCTCTCTTTTTGTATAGCGTCAAGGTCTTTTTTATATTAATATCTACTGAAAAGAGACCCGCGCAAGCTTTGAGTCCCTTTAAGAGTTACATTTGATCATTCTTTTTTGCAGATGCTGTTTCCGTCAGAGAATTCATGTTTTTCTGCACCTTCGTGCTGTAAGTAAAATCGCCATAGCAGTAAGGATAGCGGAAGTTCCCTTTATCTCCTCCGCAGTTGTAGATATCCGGCTGTTTTTTCACCTGTATCATCGAAAATTCTTTTGCAAGGTCCTCGCTGTGTTTTCCGCCATTTTTTACAATAAAGTCAATGTAGCCAGTTCCCATATTATAAGCTTGAACGACTGTCAGCTCGTCCACATTTCGTTCTTTTCCGTATTGTAAGCTTTTTTGAAAATATTTGACGCCCTGCTCAATGCTTTTAGCCGGGTCTTCTATGGTATTTCTCGGAAGCCCGGCAGATTCAGAGGCCTGCATTGGGTCTCCGCCCACTCCTTTACTCTCTTGCTGCATTAGCGCAAGAACAAGCGGCGTATATTCTTCAAGCTGGTACTCTGCGAGTTCCTTTGAAATGAGAGGCTCATACTTCTTCACATTTTCAAATGCATCACTTGGATAGAAAGCCGGCTGTTTTGTTTCTTCTGAATATAAGATGGTCAGAATAAAAAAACCAAAAAACACAACTAAAAGAAAACCAATACTATTTTTAAGGAATTTTATCATGTTTTATCTCCGTTTCCCTTTTCCCTTGTATCTATCATTATAATGATTCTAGCAATCTCATCAACAGAGAGCATGCTTCCATCTTCTAATCATCCTAAGAATAAGGTAGAATAGGAGGGAAAGATACGGTCTGCAGTCTTTCTATCCATAAGGCCAGAGACTTAGCTGAAACTTTTTTGAACTTACCTTCGTCTTAACTCTATGAAACTTCTTGAACATTAAAGTGAGGGATTATACATGTTTGAAATAAAACAAATTGAAGCAGAACATACATACACCTTAAGACAAAAGGTACTTATGCCTGATCACTCTATCCAGGAATGCGGATATACCCGTGATAAAAAGAAAGAAACACTCCATATTGGCGCTTTTAAGGAAGAAACGCTAATTGGAACGGCATCTTTTTTCAAGGAAACACATGAAAAACTTAAGCAGAAAAATGGCTACCGTATGCGTGGACTTGCAATTGACCCTGATCACCGCAATCAGCTCCGCGGGCAGACTTTGTTATTATTCGCTGAAAATAAACTGACCCAGCTGGATGCATCCATGCTTTGGTGCACAACAAGCGTGAATAATGTTGAGTACTATCAGCACTTGGGATTCAAAGAAACGGATCACCGTTTTCACTTGCCTTCTAAAGGGCTTAATGTTTTGATGGTTAAACCATTGTAGAACCGCCTCTGGCGGTTTTTTTCATGTTGCGGGCCCGGCAGCTCAATTTTATCAAAGTTAACCTGGTTCGGAGAATTTCATTTTGCAAAGTGTATTTATTAGCGATATTCCGAGGATTAATTGCGGTCTTTAACGATATTTTGCCGAATCAGAAGTCTATTTAGATTTCGGCTATTTTTCATTTTAGCTAAATAAGCGAATACAGCTCATTTAGCCATTTTATCTAAGAAAAAAGCCCGCAGCATTCTATCGCTGCAGGCTCACTTCATTTTACTTCTTTGTTTTCGATTGTCAGTTCTTTTGTATCATCCGCGTTTTTCAGCCACTCATATACTGCCTGAGAAAGATTTTTCTCAATAATCCGGTCAGCGGCAGTCGGACGTGAGCTCATGCACTGAGATTCATCAAATAACAGTTCTTTAAAATCAAGGTCCATCTGCTGCTGCAGGAATGCTCCCAGCTGTTCCGGCTGTATGGATTCATTAATAATCAAGAAAGAGTAGGTCACTCCTTTTTGATCTTTCTCCCTTAAATAATCTGCAGCGTGCATCCACACAGATTCTCCTCCGGTAACAACAAGCCCATCAACAGCGGCAGCTGCATCGCGCATTAAATCAGAAAGGTCTTCTCCAGGGAGCTGAACACAGCACACTCTCTGCTTCATATATAAAAGAGAACTGATCGTGTCTTTTACTTTCAGCACATTTGTTACAACTTCATTCAAAGCTGTATCGTATCCTAAAGAGCGGTCAGATAAAATGGAAATTGGAAGAAAGAGCAATTTCACTTGTGCAAAAGACAGCACGTCAACAGCCTTCTTGCTTCCGCCAAATACAATCACTGCGTCATATGCTTCGATGGCTTTAATAAAACTTTCCTTATTCTTAATAAGTATTTTCTCAGATACAGAGCGAATCCGGTTTTCCAAAGCTTCTGCCTTCAGTTCTGATGAAGCCGTCTGCCATTCAAGTCCTTCTATTACGCTGTTCGTTTCAGAGGCGAACTTTGTTATGTCCTGGGTGATAGACTTCGTTTCATTTATTGTATCGATACCGAGAACTCCGATGCGCATGCAATCCCTCTTTCTTTTCTATATATGCTTTTGCTGAAAAGCCGCTATGCTTGCGTACTCCTCTTTCAGAAGTCGTGAAAGGCGAATATAGATTGGTGTTAATTCTTTATAAACCTCAACATGTTCTGGGTTCGGCTTGTGGTGGTGGGTACCGCCGACCATATCTGATACTACATCAAGAGAATCAACATGTCCAAGTCCATATAAACCAAGAAGAGCAGCACCTAAGCAAGAACTCTCAAAGCTTTCTGGAACTGAAACCTCCTGATCAAAAATATCCGCCATCATTTGGCGCCATAATTCTGAACGAGCGAATCCGCCTGTAGCCTGAATACTTTTCGGCTCGCCGATCAGCTCTTCAAGTGCAAGCAGCACAGTATATAAGTTAAAAATAACGCCTTCTAATACAGAGCGTATCATATGTTCTTTTTTATGGTGAAGTGAAAGCCCGAAGAAGGAGCCTCTCGCGTTTGCATCCCATAAAGGAGCACGTTCGCCGGCCAGATACGGATGAAAGAGCAAACCGTCAGAGCCTGGCTTTACAAGTGATGCAATCTCAGTCAGCACTTCGTATGGATCTTTGCCTAAACGCTTGGCTGTTTCCATTTCAGAAGAGCCTAATTGATCGCGCACCCATCTGAAGATCATTCCGCCATTATTAACAGGACCGCCGATTACCCATTTATCATCAGTCAGGGCATAGCAAAAGATACGTCCTTTTGGATCTGTCACCGGCTTGTCGGTAACTGTCCGAATCGCGCCGCTCGTACCGATTGTAACAGCAACAACGCCAGGCTGTATTGCATTCACTCCAAGATTTGATAAAACTCCGTCACTTGCGCCAACTACAAACGGAACCTCTGCAGGAATTCCCATTTCTGCTGCATAAACAGCATCTAGTCCCGTTAAAGAAAATGTTGTATTCACAGGTTCTGAAAGATGTTCTGCCGTAATTCCTGCAACTTCAAGCGCTTCTTTATCCCAATCTAATGACTCCAGGTTAAACAATCCTGTTGCTGAAGCAATTGAATAGTCGATGACAAAGCGCTTAAACAGCTTGTGGAAAACGTACTCTTTAATGGAAATAAATTTAAACGTTTTCAAAAATAAGTCTGTTTGTTCATTTCGGATCCACGTTATCTTAGACAGCGGGGACATCGGGTGAATAGGTGTCCCTGTACGTAAATAAATCTCATGGCCATTCAGTTCTTTTGCTATTTTTTCTGCCCACTTGGCACTGCGGTTATCTGCCCAAGTCATGCAATTTGAAAGAGGTGTCCCGTCCCGGTCAACAGCGATGACACTGTGCATCGCAGAACTGAAAGACACGCACAGCAGATCAGCCGGGTCCACTTTGCTGATTACTTCCTTAATTGTTTTGATCACAGCTTGAAAGATCTCGTGCGGATTTTGTTCTGCTGTTTCAGGGTTTGGAGAATACAGCGGATACTCCACTCCAAATGTTGAAACGATTGTTCCGTCTGTTTTAAATAAAACGGATTTTGTGCTTGTTGTGCCAATATCGACTCCGATAACAAATTTCTGATTCAAGATGACTCCTCCTTACATTGCGCCAAAACCTCTAGTAGAAATATAAAAGCGCAGACGCCTTGGTCAGCTCCGACAGTCAGATAAGGATCCGCCCGAAAAAGTCAGGTATTGAGTTTTTGGCGATCCATACTTACCGGGGAGTCAGGCGCCGCAGCTAGACGCAAATTAAATTAATTTAATAAGCAAGAACTATTCATGATTAAAATTTTCTAAACAACGAAAAAGAAGATGCTTGTTACTAAGCCTCTTCCCTTCTCTTTTTAATGCCTAAACGTGTTAGTCTTTATTGACAACAGCATGTCCGCCAAACTCATTGCGCAGCGCTGCCACTACTTTTCCGGAGAAAGTATCTTCTTCCAGCGAGCGGTATCTCATCATTAAGGATAAAGCGATAATCGGCGTAGCAGTCTGAAGGTCTAATGCTTCTTCAACTGTCCATTTCCCTTCGCCGGATGAATGCATAACTCCCTTGATGCCATCTAATCTTGAGTCTTTTGAAAATGCATTTTGAGACAGCTCCATTAACCATGATCGAATAACAGAACCGTTGTTCCACACTCGTGCTACCTGCTCATAATCAAAGTCAAATTGACTCTTCTCGAGCACTTCAAAGCCTTCTGCAATAGATTGCATCATTCCGTATTCAATGCCGTTATGAACCATTTTCAAGTAGTGTCCGCTTCCTATAGCGCCGGCATATAAATAGCCATTTTCAACACAGATATCTTTAAACAGAGGTTCGATTGAAGCAAACACTTCTTTTTCTCCGCCGATCATAGTGCAGGCTCCATTTCTTGCGCCTTCCATTCCTCCGCTTGTTCCTACATCAAAGAAATGAATGCCAAGTTCCTTTAATTCGTTTCCGCGGCGAATGGATTCCTTGTAATTTGAGTTTCCGCCGTCGATCACGATATCTCCAGGCGCAAGAAGATCTTTTAATTCAGATAGCACGTTTTCTGTAATAACGCCTGCAGGCACCATCATCCAAACCGTTCTTGGAGATGGAAGTTTAGAAACTAGATCTTCAATTGAAGATGAGCCTGCCGCACCCATATTAGCAATTTTATTTACAGCATCTGAATCGATGTCAAATGCAATAACCTCATGTTTATGATCTATTAAATTAAGTGAAAGATTATAACCCATTTTCCCTAAACCGATTAAACCTACTTGCATGTTTTAAAACTCCTTTATATCTTGTTTTTGTCCTATTCCTATTATACGAAAATTTTTTTCTTCTGCAATCGTTTTCAAGAAATTTTTTTTCATATTCTTTTTGTGCTATACTTTTTTCGAAGGATAAAAAGTATTAAGAATTCAGTATTCATGTCTAGCTGCAGCGCCTGACCATGGCGCTTGGGCTTTTCTTAGTAAATGTAAGCGAGGTCATATTCTATGGGGCAAAACTGTTTAGGAAGTATTCGTTCTCATTATGCAAGGTTAAGTGAAAAAGAAAAAAAGATTGCTAATTATATTTTGGAGAACCCGAAAGAAATTATTCATAGCACGATTAATGAAGTAGCCGATAATCTTGGCGTTGCAGAAGCGACTGTTTTCCGTTTTTGTAAGCGCATAGATTTTAAAGGATACCAGGCCATGAAAATTGCGCTTGCCTCTGAAATCATGAGTCCGATCCAGCAAATCCTTGAGGAAATTAATGAAAATGACAATGAAAAGGCTGTAGCTGAAAAAGTTTTTCATTCGAATATCAGAACACTCGAAAACACACTTCAGATATTGGATTTTACTTCCATAAAAAAAGCTGCCGGCATTCTCACAAACGCCAATCACGTTAATTTTTATGGAACGGGAGGGTCGGCCATCATAGCTATGGATGCCTATCATAAGTTTATACGTACTGGCATTTCGGCCTATGCGTTCATCGATTCGCACTTTCAGCTGATGTCGGCTTCCCAGCTGACAAACCGTGATGTTGCTGTCGTTATTTCTCACTCAGGAACGAACAAAGACACAATTAAGGTGATGAATACGGCTAAAAAAAATGGGGCAAAAACCATTGGCATTACTGGATTTCCAAAATCACCGATCGGTCAAAATGCAGATGTCACTCTCTTTACTAGCTCTGAGGAAACAGAATACCGGTCAGAAGCGCTCGCTTCAAGAATTGGCCAGCTCAGTCTGATTGATGCTCTTTATGTAAACATGATGATTTCAAACAAAGATGAAGCAAAAAAATCATTGGAAAAAGTTCGTGACGCAATTTCGGAAACACGCGTATAAGAAAAGCGGAAGCGCCTTAATCAGCTCCGAAAGGCAGATAAGAATCCGTCGGAAAAGTCCTGATTAGACTTTTTTTGCGGAGCAGCTCTGACCAAAGAGTCAGACACTGGAGCTAGACATCAATGTATATATTTACTCCTATAATTTAACAAGAGAGCCTCGGTTCTCTTTTTTTCCGGCTTTGAAAAATAAAATATTTTTTCATAAATGTATTGATTTTAAAAAATATTTTTCATATAATCGGAATCACTAGTTGAAAGTGCTTTCAAATTCTTTAAACAAGAAAGGATTTTATAAATGCTATTACTCATCGTCTTCGCAGCAATCGTTGCGCTTCTACTGCTCATAACTGTGGCAAAGCTGAATCCTTTTGTCGCGTTAATTGTAACCGCTATCGGCGTTGGTCTTGCGACTGGAATGCCGCTTATTTCTACTAATCCCGAGGTGCCCGGCATCATTGATTCGATCAAAGCCGGCATGGGAAATACGCTAGGGTTTCTTGCAATCGTTCTTGCATTAGGTACAATGCTTGGAAAAATGATGGCTGAATCAGGCGGTGCCGAGCGCATTGCCAATACTCTGATTGCAAAATTCGGAGAAAAAAATGTTCACTGGGCAATGATGTTTGTTGCTTTCATCGTTGGGATACCTGTATTCTTCCAGGTTGGGTTCGTTCTCTTAATCCCGCTGGTTTTCACAATTGCACGCCGTACTGGAGTTTCTTTAGTCAGTCTTGGGGTTCCGCTTGTAGCTGGTTTATCTGTTGTGCACGGCTTAGTGCCTCCGCATCCAGCCGCAATGGCAGCTGTTGGAATATTCAAAGCTGACGTAGGCATCACGATTCTTTACTCGATTATTGTTGGTCTTCCGACTGCGATTTTAGCAGGTCCTGTATACGGTAAATGGATTGGTAAACGCATCCACAAAACTGTTCCAAAGGAAATTGGGGATCAGCTGACAGAACAAAAAGGTGAAAATGAGCTTCCTGGCTTTTTAAATACTGTTATCACGGTTTTAATCCCTGTTTTCTTAATGCTTTCTGCTTCGATTGCAGAGCTGTTTTTATCAAAAGAAAGCACAGCATTTGAAGTTTTCCGATTCCTTGGAGATCCTGTAGTTGCTCTATTAATTGCAACTGTATACTCATTCTTCAGTCTTGGCTTCTTCCGCGGCATGAACCGTGATAAGATCTTGAAACTGACAAACGACTGCTTGGCTCCTACTGCTACAATTCTGTTAGTTATCGGTGCAGGCGGCGCGTTTAATAAAGTTCTTCTCGATTCGGGCATCGGTGATTACATTGCACAGCTTGCGCAGGAATCGAATGTTTCTCCGATTCTCCTTGCATGGGGAATTGCTGCGATGATTCGTGTTGCAACTGGTTCTGCCACTGTTTCCATGATGACAGCAGCCGGTATCGTTGCTCCAATTGCAGCAGTAATTCCGGGTGTAAACCTTGAGCTTCTTGTATTAGCAACAGGCGCTGGCTCACTCATTCTGTCTCACGTAAATGATTCAGGTTTCTGGATGATTAAAGAGTATTTTGGGATGACTGTTAAAGAAACGCTTCAAACGTGGACAGTTCTTGAGACTATCATTTCAGTTGCGGCACTTGTATTTATCTTATTGCTAAGTATGTTTGTATAAAGAAGAAAAATCCTCAGGCGATTGCTTGAGGATTTTTTTATGGTCTGATTTTAATTAATTGAAACACAGTCTTATTAATAATCTGTTTTCCCCGAAAAAAACTGACTGAATAGCATGCAGCAGCTATTGATATGGAGACAAGCAAATAAATAATCCAGTACAGATGCGTGCCTGCATGATATATGCTAAGCACTGCCGCTCCTGTGAACCACAAAATAAGATGCAGGAGATGCGGAAGCTTGTATCGCTTTCGCTCAGCAATTGCCTCGATAAAAGTAACCGTATAGATAACAGCTAGCATGGCATAAATAAAAGAAACAACAACGAGCATAACAATCATGCCTGATCACGCTCCTTTAAACTCCTTTACATTTTCTCACAATTGATGAATTCTATAAAGAAATTTACCCAATAGTTACCCAGGTAACTTTTCTAGAATTTTATGTTATAATTACCTAGGTAACTAATTTGTGAGGAGAAATAATATGTCAGAAATTGATCAGAATATTTTCCACTCCATTCAGCAGCTTTCAAGGCAGCTTACAAAACGGCTGAACGAGGTTTTACAGCCCCATGGCCTGTTCAGTGCACAATGGACCGTTTTATTCACCTTAAAAAAATATGGAATACTTACACAGACAGAGCTCTGTGACTACCTCTCAATTGAAGCTCCGCCAATGACCCGGACGATTCAGAGACTTGTGAAGCAAGGGTATGTTCTTCAAATCCCAGGTTCTGATAAACGGACAAAGCATATAAAGCTTACAGATAAAGCAATAAATGATTATGCGCTATGGGAAAAATCCGTATTAGAAATGGAGAATGACTTACTTAAAGCAATTCCTGATGACATGCAAGATCCTCTCCGGACATACATCCAGCAGTGGCTTCAGCACATAAGAAATTCAGAACGGGGATGATAGTATGAAAGAACAAAAACTATGGACCAAAGATTTTCTCTCTATATCTTTAAGCAGCTTTTTTCTGTTTTTATCGTTTTACTATTTGCTTGTTACTCTGCCAATCTATTCTCTTCATAATTTAAACGGCAAGCCATCACAAGCTGGACTGATCGTGACAATTTTTCTTCTGGCAGCGATTGTCATCCGCCCTTTTGCAGGAAAGTGGATTGAGCTCTACGGAAAGAGGATTGTGCTGATATCCTCTCTTTCTATCTTTGCTTTAGGATCACTTCTCTACTATTTTGCAAATACAATGAACGGGTTGTATCTTCTCCGCTTTTTTCATGGGATTGGATTTGGAATGGCTACAACAGCAGCAGGGGCGATTGTTGCAGATATTATTCCAGAATCCAGGCGCGGGGAAGGAATGGGCTATTATGCGATGTCAATGAACCTTGCAATGGTCATCGGTCCGTTTCTCGGACTTACTGCAATGGAACAATGGGGGACATCAGTGATGTTCAGCATCTGTATCTTCACTGCCTTTTTCTCTCTGTTCTCCGGTCTTATAATCAAGCTGCAAAAGCCTGTAAAAACAAGCAGCAAAGTGGTGCCTTCAATCGATAACAAAGGCTTGAGGGGACTATTTGAACCAACCGCCATTTCAATTGCTCTTGTTGCCGGTTTATTTGCCCTTGTCTACGCTTCTATTCTTTCTTTTGTTTCGGTATATGCGAAAGAAATTGGCTTAATTGAAGCAGCAAGCTACTTCTTTGTGGTATATGCTATCGTCATGCTAATTGCACGGCCCTTCACGGGAAGATGGTTTGATCAATACGGGGCAAATGTCATCATTTATCCGGCGATTGTTTGCTTTGCATCTGGCATGGTGCTTCTAAGCATGGCAGATACATCATTAAGCTTTTTACTGTCGGCAGCTCTTATAGGCTTAGGCTGGGGAACATTGTTTCCAAGCTTTCAAACGATTGCCATTCAATCTGCGGAACCTAAAAGAAGAGGACTTGCCACTGCTACCTTCTTATCCATTTTTGATATCGGTATCGGTATTGGCTCCTTCCTTGTAGGTGTCATCACGACAAAAATTGAATTTAGTTCCCTGTATTTCTTCAGTTCATTTTTCATCTTGGGTGGACTAGCTGTTTATTACGCTCTGCATGGTAACAAAACAAGCCTGAAAAACAAGAATGAAAGCAGTGAACCACTGTTGAAAGCGAATGGCTGATCTTAAAACCTCTAATTAAAATTAAGGGGTTCCGTTTTGGGAGAGAAAATCTGAAAACACAATATTTAGCACCGGGAATAGCAATAGGATTGGTACACTAATTCACACCGCTTTAAGCGGTGTCTTTTTTTGCATACAAAAACTCAGTTCATTGTTGAACTGAGTTAATAAGTTATTCCATTATAGCCCCCGATTGTTGAAGATTGATAGTTATTTAAAGCACCCTTTCGCAGAATAAATAAAACCATTATTTGACAATTTATCAAAAATTTTAAAAAACAAAATGTATATATTTTTAAAGCATGCTACATTCAAAATGTATTAAACAAATATAAACAAAGAAAGGAAGAAAGAATTTATGAAATTTAAAATCGAAACACTTCCAAACTATCGTATCGCTTATGTACGACGAGTTGGTCAATATGGTCCTGAAAATATTGAAGTAATGGAGAAGTTAAAAGAATGGGCTAGGGAGAAAAATCTTCTTAAATCGGCAATCCTACTTGCAATTCCACAAGATAACCCTGGAACAACACTTCCTGAAAGCTGTAGGTTTGATGCTTGTATTGTGATTTCAGAGGATTTTCAAACGGATGATTCAATCTACGAAAGTGAACTTTCTGGTGGAAAATACCTTATTTACGAAGTCAAACATACAGCAGCAGATATTCAAAAAGCATACTCTGATATTTTTCCATCTATACAAAGCTATGGATATCAAATTGATAACAAATCCATCTTGGAAAGATACACTGGTGATTTGATTAATAACCCTTATTGCGAAATATGCGTCCCAGTAAAACCGTAATGGATGATTAGCTCTTTTCTTGTCTGATACTTTATCATCAACAAAAAATAAGAAATAGAAAGAGAGAACAAGTTGCTTATAAGTACCGATAACTTCTTGTTCTCCTTTTATTAATTTGCTTCGTTACTCTCCACAATCTCCTTTATGTTTTAAAGTAAATAACCATTTCTTTGTGAGTGAACTTCAACAATCTGACCCGATTGTTGCAAAGAAACAAATACTCACTCTTCCACAATCCTGCCCTTTACTTCAATAAGAAGAAGCGACACTTTGTAATATTACCTTCTAAGGAATGAATAAACATATGTGTCGTGTGCATTCCCATTTTGATACATATAGTCTCTCAATACTCCCTCTTTTTGAAAGCCTGCTTTTGTTAATAATTTATTTGATGCTTCATTTTCAGTAAATACAACTGCACCTATGCGAGTTAAATCTAGTTCTTCGAATGCATATGATATAACTTTTGATAATGCTTCCATAGTGTATCCATTTCTCCAGTGTTCTGGATGTATTTCGTAACCAATTTCAGCTCGTTTATGTTTAGGCAACCAAGCATTAAATCCGATGGTTCCAATTATTCCTTTGGTTTCTTTTCTTTCTATCCCCCAACGTATGCCTCTTTTTTCCGCATAGTTTTTTGAGAAGAAATCCACGAAACTTTCTGCTTGTTCAATACTTTCCAATGTTTCTTGCCCGTAGAAACGTGTGACATCGTTGTTAGAAAAACAAGCAAAAATCCCCGGTGCATCCTCTTTCTTTATTTCTCTTAATATTAGTCTTTCTGTTTCTAAGGTCGGAATCATTTTAACCCTCCTTGTATATAGTTTTATAGGTTTCTTATTCCACAATCCTGCCCAAGTCTTTAATAAAGCAAAGAGGATAATACTCAATTGGGTCACCTCTTACTTTATTATACATTTTATCCAATTATAAGATAATACTTATTCCATTAAACTGCCCGATTGCTTAATACCAATTATTTCAAAATCAGGTGATTAACTCAATCTTTTATTCCATTAAAAAGGACACTTACCTTATTACAGATAAGCGCCCGTTTGTTGAACAAGATTATGTTAATAATTGCAGCCAATTATGTTCTGGCTCTTGTGATTGTATTGCTTTTTGCAGCCAATTTTTATTTTCATCATCAAGATAATCTTGAGACAGCAAGAACAAAATTATTCTTCATTGAAAATAAATGCAGGGTTAATGCCTATAGGATTTTTCATGACAAATAGCTTCTTCTGGATCATCGAAAAAAGGGGAGTCTTGAAAGCAGCAGATACGATGTATGGTCGGATCCCTTTCACAAATTTTGACGAAGTAAAAAACAAATTTCCCATTCGCTCTTGAATTTGGTGAATTTCCTCAATCTCCTCACTTCGAATTTCTTGGACTCTACAGAGAACTTTAGCTGAGACATCACATTTTTGTAGCGCATCCCAAATAACATCAGCCGCCACAACTGCTGTCGTTACTGCTAAAGAAACTCCTATTGCTCCTACAGGAGATGAACAATGAGCAGCATCACCGATCAGCATGCAGCCATTCTTTGCCCACGTTTTAACCATATGATTTTTAGCTTGAAGCGGTACAAATGGTTTAAAGTCAACCAAAGATTCAGCAAATTCATCAAATCCTTTGTTAGCATGCATAATTTCCTGACGAAAATTTTCTATCCCTTGACGCTGTGTTTCTTTCCATTCACCCCGTGGTAAAGCAATGCCTACTTGAAGTAAATTAGGGTATTTCGGCAGTGTTATATAGCTGTATCCCTCTGTGATTTTAAATCGTAATTCTTCTCCCCAATGAGAAGGCCGTTTTACACTGAACCAGATTAGATCACCAGGATAATGTTGATATTCTAATTCAAAACCACCTAAACGACGAATCGTGGAAAACCGTCCATCAGCTCCGACTACTATTTTCGCCTGAATTTCAAGCAGCTCTTTATTTTCCCCATCAACAACCACTCCTGTTACTGTTCCATCCTTCTCGAGCAGTTTTTTTACCGGGGCATGAAACATCATATCAAACGTTGGATATTCCTTTGCTTTTTTGTACAGTGCTTGAAGTAAAATAGGCTGAGGAATCCAGAGAGCATAAGGTGCTTCTGCAATCATGGAAGTAAAATCAAAGTCACCTTTCTTTTTATCATAATGATAAAAAGCACCTTTCTTTAGCTTAGAATGAGGCAATTGTTCGATATACTCGCGTAATTTCAATTGATTAAGCAATTGAATAAAACGAGGCTGAAGCACTTCTCCACGGTATTCACGATCAAAATTATCGTGGCTTTCCAAGACGATTACTTGAACACCAACCTTAGCCAGTAATAAGCCCAGCATCATACCTGCTGGTCCTCCACCAACAACAATGACATCCTTTTGTAATTTTTCATTAATCATTACACATATTTCCTCCCTATATTCAAATGTCAACATGGAATTATATGTAAAAAAATTGATGTAATGCTTGCTTTTGTTATTCAAGAATATGGCCCTTGACTACACGTTTCCAGTCTCTGTGGTCACCATATTTCCGTTTAAGCATTTCATTTCCCCGTTCCTATATTTCATTGCTAATGGCTAAAAGGTATGAACATTTTGTGCTGCAATAGCCCCTGATTTTTGAAGACATTCATTTTTCATTTTCTAATCTGCATCAAACTGGTCCACAAAAAATCTTCCCCGAATTTCGTAGCCGGTTGACTAATTTTAATCATTCTTCTAAATTCAACTATAGTAAAATCGTTAGCAAATATTTCTTTGAAGCGTTCTTCTGAATAGCCTATTCCTCTATTTAAACTACCTTCTTTATAAACTTCCCAATCAGATGTATCCAAAGCACCATCTGTATTAAAGCAAACAATCCCGAAATGGCCATCTTTCTATAGTGCTTTTTTTATCAATTCCAGATAAGTCAAACACGATGCGGTGCTAAATGATGGAATAAGCCAAAATCATATATAAAATCATAGGAATCTGGTTTGAACTTGAAATCAAATAAGGACTTACAATGGAAATTGATGTTTAGTTCCTCTTCCTCTGCTCTTTCCTTCGCCAGTTGATTGCTTTTTCAGAAATATCCAAAGCATCAACCTTGCAGCCGTTTTTAGCCATAAAAATAGCGTTTCTTCCAGGTCCGCAACCCAATTCTAATACTCGGTCGGGAGCAACTCCTTTATCAAAGTATTCTACTAAATTTTCATCAGGACCATTTATCATAAAAAAGGGAATTTCTTTAGTCCTATCATTATAAAAATTCTCCCAAAACTCTTTAGGTTCTCTTAAAAAACCATCCTACATTTCAAGCAAATCTTCGTGATTTAAAATAGATTTATTCATTGATTTCCCCCCCCCTATAACCCTATGTACTTTTCTTCAATAATCCTGCCCTTTACCTTAATAAGAAGAGGCGACACTTTGTTAAGCAATCGCCCCCTGTAATGAAATAACACACTATGAATAAGTTTTTTTATTGTTGCATTCAAGTTCATTCTATTTGCTGGAAAATATTCAATAAATAAAATAATATATTATAAAATAGCTGATGAAAAACAAAATAGAACCAACTAAAAATGGACTAATAATCAAAGGGGTAGCGTCAGGAAAATGCGGATTTACAACGTTAAGAGCTTCAATAATAAAAATCCTGACTTATCTCTTTATTTCATAGGTAAGTCGGGATTTGTTTTTTTACTAAAGTCCCTGTTAATTAAACATATTAAATATCAATGCAATTAGATAATGTGGTACTCCAACAATTAGCATCCCATCGAGAAGGTAACATATACTTGTGAAAATAAACTTAAAGAAATCATAGATTGCCCCAACCAAATCATCAATAAATCTCTCAATACTATCCACCACTATCTGTCTGATACTTGAATATCTCAAAGGTATATTAACGTAAACCTTCATAATCTCAATAGAGTAAAACCTATTGATACACAATCAAATCACCTCTAAATTAGGCTTCATAATGTCCTATAAGACTTGTACCAAATATCTAACCGTTGTAACTCTGCACTTTCCTGACGATACCCCTAATTGTCAGATTACCTGATCATTGAGATTGTACCCCTTTTGTAATCATTAACAAAGGTTGAATATAAACAAACACGAATAAACGATTCAATAATATGATAGTCCTAAGCCCTGTTTTTTGCCTGACAGCTGATTCATACCGCCGTAGGCCAGGCGAAGCGTTTTTTAGCGGCATTTATAGAAAAATATTAGAAAAAGGAGAGCGACGAAATATGAAGCGATTGGTCCTGTCCTATCCGTTGAGCGTGCATACGCCAGTGTATAGAGACAATCCCCCGGTTGAGATCCGGCAACAATTCAGTATACAAAAGGGCGATCTGTTCAATCAATTTTTCATAACGACCATTAATCATAATGGCACGCACATTGACGGTCCGTGGCACTTCAATCCGCAAGGTAAAAAGCTCAGCGAACTGCCCATTGATTATTTTGTCTTTACCCGTATGACGATCCTCGACATTCCCAAAACGGATGATGAACTGATCACAAAAGAAGATCTGGAGTCTTTTGCGAACCAGATCGCTGGCTCAGATCTGTTGCTTGTACGTACAGGATTCGGGAATATCCGCGATTCGGATCCGGTTCGCTACGGCAATCGTAACCCGGGTTTTTCAGCATCTGCAGCTAAGTACTTAATGGTATTTGATTCATTGCGCGCCATAGGCATTGACTTCCCTTCCGCCTCAGCCGCACAAAGGTTGGATGAAGGCATCCTTTTTCATCAAATCATTCTAGGGAAAGGCCGGATGGATGGCCATTTTATATTGATTATTGAGGATATGAATTTAAAACACGACTTTTCCGAAGTGGACATCGTCTATGCTATACCTTTGTTTATCGAAGGCATTGACAGCAGTTTTAGCACAATTTTCGCAGAAAAACGTTAAGCTCCCAAGTGCTTAAACAAAATAAGTTCCACAACACTGGTCGTTAAAGGGAAACACTCTTATTCATCAAAGGTTTTATCCTTAGCGTGGGAAATGTGATAAATGGTTGGTGGTACCCCTTTAAGAACTTTATTTTGCATCTTGTACAATCTGTTAACTGTGCAATGCGGTTTATTTAACTTTGTATATCCGCATTTTCCTGACGCTACCCCCATAAGAACAGCAGAAGCTCTATCTCTCATAACAACCTCACTTTCTTAGACATTTTCTGACCCAACTTTTTGATAAGTAAGGACGATCGCATTATGCTGCAATCGCCCCCGATCGTATTATAAGGTCAGCCAAAATGGCCCTATAATGGAATAGAGAAGGACTATATGTTTCTTTTTTTAAAAGCTGTCTATATAATCAACTAACACCATTTGTAATTTAACAACTTCGATTTATTACCTTGTTTCTTAATCAATTCACCTTTCACCTTGTCCTCGCTCTAATAGTTAATAACAACCGTGACTGAACTTAATAATTATCTGTATGGATTATCTGATGTTACCCATAAGAAAATAGTGAAAAAGGGTACTTCACAAAAGTTATACAATTTTTTGGATACATCCTCGATTTTTGCATTTCTAATTGAAATGTTATTTAAAGTGGTATACCCCCCTGATATATAAGGGATTAAAATCACTTTATTACATCATGCCGCCCATAGATTGTGGAGTTTTACATGAGAACATCATACAATCTAACCTTAATTAAAACACACAACGAAACGTTTGTTCCCTACTAGAATATTCACTCAACAATATAAAATAATATCGATATTGGCACCCATTCGGCACTTTTATTGGTACCCAGGGTGTTTTTCTTCTAATAAACGGAGCTTATTACACAAACGCGCCCTTTTCTTGAATAATTATAATGACTTAGTACACGATCTTTTCACATTACGTATGGTGACCTGAGAATGCAGCTATTCTACTTTGCGGATAATAGGTTCGCTGGTCCTCCCTTATAGAAAAAATTTTTTATGACTGATTTAACACTTACCTTTATGTAAGTACCTGTAATAAAAGTGTGTACTTACATATTTTCAGCTTGGGCTTTACAATAAAAATGAAATCAGCTTAAGGAGGAAGAAACATTGAAAACTCTTGTTATCCTAACACACCCAAGCTTAGAAACATCTGTTGTTAATAAGCGATGGGTAGAAGAATTAAAAAAATATCCAGAAAAATATACTGTGCACGAATTGTATAAGGTTTATCCTGATGAGAACATAGATGTGGAAAAAGAACAAAAATTGGTTGAAAAACACGGAAACCTTGTTTTCCAATTTCCTGTATATTGGTTCAACTGTCCTCCTCTCTTAAAAAAGTGGCTGGATGATGTTTTCCTTTATGGATGGGCTTATGGTTCAAAAGGAGATAAATTAAAGAATCGAAAAGTTGCTTTAGGGATATCTGCCGGGATCAAAAATGTGGATTATAGTGAAGCTGGAAGATACCATTATACACTTGAACAAGTGCTGCGTCCGTTTGAGACGACAGCCATCTATTGTAATGCAGATTATCGTTCGTTCTTTGCGTTTTATGGAGCAGAATTTGAGCCATCTGTAAGTAAAATAGAAAAAAGCACTCAAGATTATTTAAATTTCATTGATAATATGTAATGGGTAACTTTTATAAAAGTTAAAATAAGAAGTACCTCCTAAACAAGAAGGTACTTCCTTTTTACTATGCCTATTTTGTTACATTTTCTAGAGCTTGAAAATTATTTTTCTCTCCCCAATCGCACATCATATCTAACAATGGAATAAGTGAACAACCACGTTCAGATAATGAATATTCAACTTTTGGAGGTATTTGGGGAAATTCTTTGCGTATAATTAGACCATCTTCCTCAAGCTGTTTTAACATAACACTTAGTGTTTTAAAGGAAATAGTCCCAATACATCGCTTCAGCTCATTGAATCTCATAACCTTATTTTCAGACAACCAATACAAAATAATCATTTTATATTTACCACCTATTAAGGATAACGTATATCCAAAACCAGTGTTTTTTAGTTCTACGCCAGTCGGAACACAGGTTTCACTCACAATCCCCACTCTCCTTCTGATAAGAATATCCTATCAATATGAATACTTTATAGTAAATTACTATGCAATCTTATCACAAGAATGTAAAGTAAGATCGCTATAAAATTTTGTTATATCTTTAATTCGAATTAAAGATATAACAAAACACCCCTGTTAAAAAACTTCTTTTTTATTCAACAATCTGGCCCTTTTCATGAAGAAAGACGCTTTCCATTTCAGAAAAGCGCCCGATAGTTGAAAATTTAATATGAAATTACTTTTTGAATCTGATCATTATATTTACCTTACTTAATCCTCCGTGGTAACGAACCACAGATTCAATGTCGAGATCTAAGTACTTTTTCAGGGATTTAAATGCTGTATCCATATCTAGTGTGACCGCCGGATGGGCACTATAGCTGAATTATGTAATAGCCGGTCTAAAAAGTGGGCGAAAGAAAAAGCCACACAGCTTAAAGAGGCTGCGATCCGAAATCCGTTTCAGAAAGCCCTTTACCACAGCCATATTCTAAGCCTGCATATGTACATTGATCTGCTTCTTCAGTACAAAGAGCATCTATCAAAGTTGGCAGCTGAAATAGATGCTCTCGCTAAAGAAGTAGAAGAATATGAAATCATTCAATCAATTCCCGGCATTGGAGAAAAAGCGCTGCAACGATTATCTCCGAAATTGGGGAAATTGAACGATTCAGTGCTCCCCAAAAACTTGTGGCGTTCGCTGGAGTTGACCCAAGTGTCTTTGAATCTGGCAAATTCAGAGCCATTATGAACCGCATAACCAAAAGAGGATCCAGCAGACTTCGCCAGGCTTTGTTTATGCTATTCACCTTTTAAAAACATAAAAACCCTGACTACTTTTTAAAATCCTAAAGCCGTTGACGTAACTGCACAATAACCAATATTTTTATCATTCCTCTTCTAATGCCCTTTTCAAAAGAGCAAAATGAATCTTAATCGGTTTTCGGTTCCCTACCTTACGAACAATGCCTTCTTCAGTCAAATCATTTAGTAGTGATGTCACTGTTTCACGAATACTGCCTATCATCATTGCTATTTCATGATGTGTTATTGGAATTTCGAGTTGAATCCAATCTACCTCCTTCGGATTGCTACTAGGCAATTCTCCCCCAAACTTTACTGCTAGTTTATGCAATAAAAATAATAGGCGCTTTCGCACACTACTGTATGCCATATATTCCAATAGCTCCTCTACTTCCTTTAAACGGTTTGATACCATTTCGATAAACTTCAAGGAAACACTAGGCCGATCATGTATTATTTTTTCAAATTGATTTTTATCTATCGTGCAAATAATGGAATCTTCCCATGTTTCCGCGTACATATTTTCTGATCCTGTTGTAAATGAACCAATCTCTCCAAATACATGACCAGTTCCTAATATATCAATCGTAAACTCTTTCCCACCTTCAGATAATTTATATAAACGAACATTACCAGATTTGATTAAATACAAGATCTTTTGATCCATGTGTGGAGAAGTAATAATTGTTCCTTTTTTTATGACTTTCATGGGAGTGACAGGTTCAATTTTTTTTAATTCTTCTATTTCCAACTCACTAAACAGCTGTATTCTCGATAAATATTTAATCTTATCCATGAAGTTCTCCTATCATTGTAGTCTAAACTACATTTTTTGGGGAATAGAAAGCTTATCATTCTATGTAATGCAACACATCTATTATACTAAAGGGGGAAACAACGTGGATTCAGTAATCGTAATCATTCAAATTATTTTAATCTGTATCTTTGCAATGTCAATTTCTATGAAATTGTTACGTACTAAATCAATGGTTCACCATTGGAATGAATATCGTTATCCAATGTGGTTCATGAATGTAACTACCTTGTTAGAGCTAGTCGGTGTGATTGGATTGGTTATTGCATTTTGGATTCCGGAATTCTTAAAATTTTCAGGAGTCCTATTTACCTTTCTAATGCTTGGTGCAATACACGCTCACTTCGTCAGAGCCAAGCATAAACCGATAATGGCACTTAACGCTTTAGCTATGCTTATTCTGTCTATTGTGATCATCTTGTTTTAAGTAAAACAGTTTCAAGTTAATTCGAATAAAATCCCAATCTCTCAGTAATATAAATGAGAAATTGGGATTTTTAATGCTGGAATATCCTTAACGTTGTAAATCCGCGTTTTGCTAGCGGTACCCCATTTATTCACCTCAAGGTAGTTAGAATTATTAATATATATTTTTAACGACCTTCCATATGTGAAAAAGCATCACTTGTTACAGAAAAGCCCCCTATTGCGGATGATTAATTTGCGATGACTTTACATCTTATATAAAAGGTAATTGGGTTAACAAATCCAAGGATTAAAATTACCAAGAACATATAGGTAGTAACTGCGTCTCCTCCTAAACCAAGTTCATCTACAATTATTGCATCGTAGTATAGCAATTGAGCATATGCAATTACCGATACTATTGATAGTCCCACCACAGATAGACCACTCGCCATTTTTATCCTTAATTTAGGAAAAATGATAATAAAAAACATAAACAAAGCTGTAATAATAAGTGTAAAAAAATAGGTCTTAATAATGTGAATGCTCCTAATGTTTCGAATGACGCGTATGTATACATGCGCACCTCCAAAATTTCCTTTCTAATAATATCTTATTCAACAATCCTGCCCTTTACTTCAATAACAAGAGGCGACACTTTGTTAAGCAATCGCCCCCTTTAATGGAATAACTACAATATTGCCTCAGTCCTAAAATTGCTCAACTCACAATTCTTCTTTAACTAACACACCCGTTAGTTTATTAAGAAAAGCACTTCTTATTAAAGAATCCGCACGTTTGTTGAAAATTAAATCCTATTAATTGAACTTTAGCACCCAGTTTATTTAATAGGATTTAGATTTATAACTATGGTGATTTATATAAAATTCATCTATCTTACTAAATATTTTTTGTATAGTTGAGATTGGTGTATAAGGATTTAATAGAACTGCTCTTAACCAACGATCTCCTCTATAAGTTGGCAAGGAAAAAAATACACGTTCTTCATTAAGCAGATACTGTTGCAACTCTAAGTTCCATTGGTCCCATTGTTTCGAATCGAGATATTTTGGTCTTCCTCTAAAACAACATAAATTTGTATCAGGTTCACTTGCTAGCTCTATGTAGGAGCGTTTTTTAACTTGTACTACAAATTCCTCGACTAATAAATAACTTTCATTCAATAGTTGGTCGTAACCTTTTAATCCAATGTGCTGAAGAGACAAATATAACTTTAAAATGTCAGCATGACGGGTGCCTTGAACACTAACTTCACCTAAATTTGTAAAATTTGTATCATTCATATATGGAGCAGAAATTCGGAAATCCGTTTCCAACAATTCACGATTCTTAAATAAAACCATAGCACATGTTTTTGCAACATACATCCATTTTTGAGGGTTAAAAGTTATAGAATCTGCCCTTTCAATACCAGAAAGTAATTGACGATACTTCTCTGAAAATACTAATGCCCCACCATAAGCAGCATCTACATGTAACCAGAGCCCATACTTCTTTGCTGTTTCTGCAATGGATAAGATGGGGTCAATACTACCCGTTACAGTTGTTCCAGCCGTTGCCACAACTGCAAAAGGTTTTTTCCCGTCTTCTAACAATTTAATAATCTTTTTCTCTAAGTCGGAGATATCCATCTGAGAATTATGGTTACTTTTTACAGCGATTACACTAGAAGTACCTAATCCTAATAACATTGCTGCCTTATGAAGAGAGGTATGGCTCGCTTCCGATACTAAAATAACTGGTTGACCTATTAGTCCAGTTAATCCTGCCTCTTTAACTTGTAATTTATGGTTCCGAGCAACTGCAAGGGCTTGAAGGTTAGCAAGACTCCCTCCACTAGTCATTACTCCCCCACCCTTTTCATCAAAGCCAAACATCTTTGCAATTTTTTGAAGCACTTGAACTTCCATTTGAGAGAATACAGGTGACATTTCAAGACTCAACATATTGTTATTAATAGCCGTTGTTACAAATTCACCCAAACAGGAAATTAAAGTTGGCATCGAGTCCATGTGACCAATATAGTTAGGAGTTAGAGGATTCATTGAATTTCTTAAAATCTCTTGTAATTTTAAAAGAATATCTTCAGTAGGAGTCCCTTCTATGGAAAACTCATCAAAATTATAATTTTCTTTTTGAGCTAAAAATGGACGTTGCTCAGAATTAGTAGAATTCTCTATAACCAAATCCATAACTTTACTAATTAGACTTTTAACTTCATCAATATTTTGACCATTTGGTTCAATAAAAGAGTCATTCGGAAGAAAATTAATATTCATAATCATCACTCTACTCTCGGGATTATTGCACTTAGTATAACAATCGAGCAGATAGATTCAAGAAAAAAATGGAATACCTCTTATAAAAAATAAAAGAAACCTAATAAATACAGCACTCTACAACTATACTGCCCTTTAATGGAATAACATACCACTTCGAGATGAACCACCTTATTGCCTTTTTATAACATTAAGAAAAGGGAAAATGTATAATGTTATTGCTCATTTTTTTGCATTTTTTTAATATTTATTTTGCGTGAATAATACAAATAAAGGATCAGACATATTAACTGTAGAGTGATAATAAAGATATTTAATTTCCCTCTAATAAATAAGAGCCTTACTACATTTGATATGTAATAAGGCTTTTAAAAGTTGTTTAAAACCGAAGTTATCTAAAAGAATATTGTTTCTTAAAAGCATATTAAAGTTGTTTAATTCTTATTGAACTAAAGCCCCTGTTTGTTTAAGTGTATTTTTCCACAAAATGATTGGGTTTACTAAATGAAATAGTTCATTATTACAGAAATGATGTCTCGTTAGTGTCATAAGAAAAGTTGCATTAATTACACGTTATTCAGGTACTCCAATACGACAAAAATCAAGTTTGTATTTTCAAACTGACTTGTAATATTTTCTTAATTGTATATAATAACGCTATCTTAAAGCGTGAAGGGACTGAACTATGCACAGATATCAATATCTAAACCCCAAATGTTGAAACAAGAAATTTCAAAACAAAATGGAGGTAAAAATATTGATTACCGAATTACGAACTGAACGATTAGTATTGAAAAAAATGGAGGTATCCGACTCCTCTAGCTTATTTAAAATCTGGTCTGATTCTGAAGTTACAAGGTTTATGAATATCTATAGTTTGACTGACGAAAGTCAAGCAATAGAAATAATTGAAATGCTTGATGGCTTATATCAAGAAGACAAAGCTATTCGCTATTCGATTATTCAATCAGAGTCAAATCAAATTATCGGTTCTTGTGGCTACAATTCCTTAGACTTTGAGAATTTAAAAGCAGAAATCGGTTATGACCTTGGTAAAGAATACTGGGGTAACGGATTTGCTTCAGAAGCCATTCCCGCATTATTGGATTATGCATTTAATACGCTTAATCTCAATAGGATTGAAGCAAAAGTCGAGCCTGAAAATAGTAACTCAATAAGACTTTTGGAAAAGTTGCATTTTCAATTTGAAGGCACCTTAAGAAAGTCCGAGAAATCAAAAGACACGTTTATTGATTTAAATATGTATTCAAAATTAAAAACTGATTAACATAATTGTGAAAAGCCTATATTCATATGAATATAGGCTTTTTCGGCATTCTATTAATTATTTTTCTATCTAAGATTATCTTTTCTTATTGAACTAACCTGCCCCGTTAGTGACATAAGTAATGTTCTTCATTTTTAAACAACTTTATTATTTTTTAAATAACTTTATTATCAATTCAACAACTTTATTTTCATTAAACATTAACCTGGCTAATATGTCTGATCCTTTTATAACTTTTCAACAAACGCGCCCGATTGCGGAAGATCGTTGATTAAGGTATAGGCTCCACAGATATAAAGGCCATGTATATTTTCACTCCTCTGTATTTTTTTCGGAAAATTTGATAAATTGATGGTAACTAATGAATCCTAATTTAGATAGTTACAAACAAGGAGGCTATCCTAATGAGTAAAAAAGAAATCTTGCAAAATGGAGTCAATCAAGTTTTTTACGAAGAAGAATGGTACCCACCGATATCAGAAGCGTTAAAGAATCTTACCGCTGCACAAGCATGTTGGCAACCAGAAGGAAAGGCCGCTAATACGATTTGGGAAAATGTAAACCATTTACTAACCTTTAAAGAGCGCTTACTTTCCCGCTTACATCAAGATGACACATTTGTTGTTCCACAAAATAATGATGACACGTTTGTCCAAGGTGGAGCTAATGATGAAGATGCTTGGCAAGAAACAGTGAAGCGAACGCTTCACGTACATGATGCCTTACAATCTTCATTAACATCCCTTCAAGAAGCAGAATTGGATCAACCTAGTCCTTCTCTGCCAGTTTGGCAACAATACCTAAATCTCCTTTTGCACGATGCTTATCATACAGGACAAATTGTACAACTTCGCAAACTACAAGGTTCATGGCCAGCTAAGCGCTCATATTTATAAACGATGATTAAAATTGCTTGAGTTTCGCACACAACAAAACGATTTAAAAGCAGATCTAACTGTTACATCAAATAAAAGCCCAATTTCTCAGTATTAAAATTGAGAAATTGGGCTTTTTTATTACTCCATAATAGCGCCTTTTAATGGAATAACTTTAATTATGGAGCAATACTCGTTAACCAATCAGGGACTCTTTTCTTCGTAGCTATTAAAAACTCACTTCATATGCATCTCAATCCATTCTTTTACCAAACGTTTGGTGCGGCGCGTAAATAAGCTTCTTGAAATCAGTTCGTATTACCTAACAATCCACTCCATCAAAAAACTTTTGTCTCCATTTTGTCACAGAATCATTCACTCATCCGTTATATTAGTAAATAATCGAAAAGGATGATGACGATGACAAAATATGAAGTGGCTATTGTAGGCGGGGGAATTGCGGGTTTAACGGCTGCGATCTATGCAGCAAAAGCAGGGAAACGAACCATTGTACTGGAACAACAAAAGCGGTTGGGAGGCAGGGCCATCACCAACAAAAAGCAGGGTGTATATTTTAATTTGGGTGGGCATGCACTTTATAAAGGGGAAGCGTACGAAGCATTCCGCGAACTCGGATTACGACTTGAGGGAAGCACACCGTCTATTGATGCTTACGGGATGTGGAAAGAACAAATGTTGCCCATACCAACGAACATATCTTCCTTCTTTCAAACGCCGCTCCTAAGTTGGGAAGGAAAGCTCGAATTGGCAAAATGGTTCATTAAATTAGGAAAAATGGACACAAGCGTTTGGAACCAGATCAGTATCCGCGATTGGATTGAAACTCAATTGCATAATCCAATGCTGCGCAACGTGTTCTATGCACTGCTCCGAACAACCACTTATGTGTTTGCACCTGAATTACACGCTGCTGGTCCTGCCTTAAAGCAGTTGCAGCGTTCATTAAAAGGAGTTTTGTATCTTGATAAAGGCTGGGGGACAGTCGTAGAAGAACTGCGTGAACTTGCTGTCCAACAAGGAGTGGAGCTGATCACCGGTTGTAAAGTGGTTGCAGTCGAACATCAAGATCAAAAAGTACACTCGATTTTATGTGAGGGTGGCACTAAAATTGAAGCATCGAATGTTATACTAACTACACCACCTTCCATTTCTCACAAACTAGTTCCCCATGCGGATCAAACAGCACTCGACACGTGGAACAAGCAAGCTATTCCTGTTACAGTTGCTTGTCTAGATGTTGGTTTGCGCCAATTGCCTAATCCAAAGCACCAATTTATCTATGGATTGGATCAACCAATTTTCTTTACGCACCAATCACGGGAGGGAAAACCAAGACCCGCTATCTTAAGTGATGATGGAACACAAGTGATATCGCTTTTTAAATATCAGGGTCCACAAACAGATGCAGCGAAGGATGAGAGTGAGTTGGAGCAAGTATTAGATGTGGTTCAACCCGGCTGGCGGAAAGAATTAGTTATAAGACAGTTCCTGCCGAAAATGACGGTTGTCCACGATTTTCCTCATAGGAAAAGAATGGAGAATCCAGGCCCTGCTGTTCCTGAAATTGATGGACTATATGTTGCTGGTGACTGGGTCTCACATGGGGAGCTACTCGTTGATACATCCGTAGCTAGCGCTAAACGAGTCGTTTCACAACTACTAAATACTAGAGAGGTGATCAAATTATGAGTATGGAAAGACTTTATCAAACCTATCAACCTCTGCTTTTTTCCTTAGCCTATCGTATGTTAGGGAGCGTGATGGATTCAGAGGACATTGTCCAAGAAGCGTTTATAACCTTTCATCAACTTCCCAACTACGAACATATTGAAAACAAAAAAGCGTATCTATGTAAGATAGTCACTAATCGCTGTCTGGATTTGATACGGTCATCCGCAAAAAAACGTGAGGTATATGTCGGACCGTGGCTTCCGGAACCATTGCTTGAAATAGAGAATTCACCTAACGATCCTTCACAAGTCTTTTTTCAACAAGAATCCATCTCCACCGCATATTTGCTTTTATTACAACAACTAAATGCGATAGAACGAGCCGTCTTTTTGCTTCGTGAAGTCTTCCAATACTCTTATGATGAAATAGCTGAAATTCTCGGAAAAAGCAATGCTAACTGTCGGCAAATTTTTCACCGTACGAAAAAAAGCATGGAATATGACCCTAAGAAACAGCCTTCGATTTCAATGGCGGAATCTGCAGTAAAAGAGTTTGTACAGTCTATCTTAAATGGAAACGTAAATCAATTATTGGACCTTGTCAGCGAAGATGTCGCAATGTACTCGGATGGAGGCGGCAAAGTAAAAGCCGCACAAGTACCTATTTTCGGTGCTACCAGAGTGGTTCAACTGCTCCAAAGCCTCATGAAAATGTATGCAGGCAAGTTCACCATCAAATATACATCTGTCAACGGTCTACCAGGACTAATTTTAACAATCGATGATCACTTACAATATGTGTTCTCCTTTGCTTTTAACGGCAATCGAATTCAGACGATCTACTCGGTTGCTAATCCCGATAAACTACGACATTTGTATTAGAAGACTCCATACGATCACTAAATCACAGTTTTCGCTCTATCAATTAGACACAAAAAACAGCTGGCCCATCCATTAAGCTAACTGTTTTTTACTATTTATCGATCATTACTTCCTCCTTGAACTAAGGTGGCTTTTCTTCAATAAGGTCTTTGAAACGATCTTCCGCAATCTGGCCCGTTTGCGGAAGAAAAAATTCAGTTATTTTTGAAGAAGTGCAATGTTTCTCTAAATGTATTTTGAGCTAATTCTTCATTATATTTAGAAGAGTATGGATTACTAAATCCGTGTTCACCCTTACATATATGTACATCTATTTTTGGTTTATCTAAAGTTGAAACTAATTCATCAACATTAAATGATTCTTCCACTTTCGGAAAAAATAACAACACCGGACATTTTGAATATATATTTACATAGTCCCTAATACGTGAACCATAGTATCCAACGATACCATCAACATATTCTTCCTCACTACACAACCAAGCAACCGTTGCCCCTACACTAAATCCAATGATAAATATTTTTGAATACTCATCTTGAATATCTAATAATATATTTTTTACTTTATGTAATCCGTTTGTGAAACCTATATTATCCATAAAATTATGGTAAGCCTTTACCTCTTGAGAATAATCAAAGGGTATTTCTTGTTCTAATAAATTTGGACAAATGACATCAAAATTTTGTTCTGATAGTAACTCACATAAATCCACCATATGTTGGTTAATTCCATATATTTCGTGAAACTAACCTGCCCGTTAGTTTAAATGAAAACCTTCACATTTCCACGATGTATTTTTTAAAAAATCCATTTTCATTAAAAACGTTCCTCAAGAACCTGGTCCTTTAACTAAGGAAGATAGAAAATTGAATCCTTCACAATACTGCCCTTTAATGGAATAACATACCACTTCGAGATGAACCACCTAATTGCCTTTTTTCACTCTAGAAAATGGCCATTTTATTGAACAAGCAGGGGAGGAGAGGGTTATTCTTTCGGATACCTTCTTTTGAGCATTGGACAGCATAAAAGCCCTCCTAACGGAAGGCTTTTTCTATTTTTTTGGGACACTTATTCAATTAAAGCCCCCGATTGTGGAATATCATTTATGTTGTCTTATTAAAGAAAAGACCCGTTAGTGTTATTTTCATTTTTCTTTAGTAAAATAGAAACCTGTCCCATTTTCTTGTGGAACAAACCCTTGTTGAGCTGAACTATTTTCCACCATATTTCGCTCTTCTACTGTTATAACTGTGGTAACATCTTTACCTTCAGTTACCATACCTTCTCTACGGTCTTGTTCCTCTCTAGTAACAAGTTTATATGTATCTGTTTGTTTTGAGGAAACTTCCGCTGATGCTTCTGTTTTTTGCAAGTCTTTCGCAAAACCAATTGATAATGCTAAAACTCCTGCAAAACCAAGGGTTAAAACTAATTTCCCTTTCATATAAAAAACCTCCTAATAGTTTCTAGCTTGCACTAATAACATATTTTACCATAACTAAAACTATGTTACTTTAAAATTTATTTCTTCAACTAAATTGCCCTTTAATTCAATAAGAAGAGGCGGATAAATCCCACTTAAACGTTGTCTGTCAGTAGTCATCAGGCAATAAAAGAAAGTGGGAATTCGCAAGCCAATTAGCACACTAATTTTATGATGTACAATAGTTATTGTCCTGTTGCTAAATAGGTAACTATTTCTGTTCATAAACGGTTGAAAACCTTGTAATATCAACAAAAATAACAGGTCTAATTCATATGCGAATGAGCCTGCTATTTTTAGTGCTATTTACTTTTTTCCTTCCGTAAACGGAACCCCTCTGATTATAATCAGGGGTTTTTCTTTTGAAGAATCCTATTATTAATAATGCTAATAAATATTATAATTTATATTTATTTTACTAATAGTTATGGAGTTGATAAAGTTATCTTAAGAACAAATTGCTTAGGAAGTGTACATCATGTTGAACAGTCAAACAAAGCTAAAACATCAGCGGTTGCCTTTTATGCAAGGGATTTTGCTGACATTCATATTTGCAGCTATTGCTTCTTATCTAGCAAGTTTCTCCTTATTTTCCGTTATAGGACCCCTTATCATCGCCATGATTCTGGGAATGTTGTGGAGAGCTTCTGCCGGAATAAGTGAACCAGTGCTTACAGGAGCCTCTTTTTCAAGCAAAAAGCTATTGCGCCTCGGCATCATTTTTCTCGGAATGAGATTAAATCTGACAGTACTTTATCAAGCTGGATTTAACGTGTTTATCCTTTCCTTAATCGTAATCCTCTTTACCATGCCCCTGGTATATGCTCTTTCCCGCTTTCTCAAAGTGGATAAGAAAATCAGTATACTCACCGCATGCGGAACTGCAATTTGCGGGGCTGCAGCTGTTGCGGCAATTGCCCCATTAGTGAAGGCGAATGATGAGGAGACTGCTGTAAGTGCAGGAACCATTGCCATTTTAGGCACCGCCTTTACCCTGCTGTACACCTTTTTATATTCTTTTATAAATCTAACCCCCTATGGTTTCGGTGCTTTTTCCGGGGGAACGCTGCATGAAGTTGCACATGTCGTAGCTGCGGCATCGATTGGAGGAACCGAATCAGAAGATTTAGCCATTATCGTAAAATTAACCCGTGTCGCCCTGCTTGTACCCGCTGCTCTGATAGTCGGAATCCTTTTTAGAGAAAAAAAGGCAGAAGGCGCTCCTTCTTCCCTGCCTATTCCTTGGTTTATTCTAGGATTCCTTTTCATGAGCGGGTTGAATACAGCTGGAATTGCTTCAGAGGAAACGGCCTCTTTCCTTGTCTCTTTTTCCTATCTATTAATTGGAATGGCCATGGCTGGACTTGGATTAAACGTAAACTTAAAGACTTTTAAAAAGCTTGGCTCTAAGCCGCTGATTGCCGGTTTGACAGGGTCTGTGCTGCTGTCTGCTGCGGGGTACGGATTAGTTCTATTGCTGGGGCTTAATTAAAAATGGAGGACCGGTCAGTTACGATCGGTCCCTTCGTATTAATGAGCTATTAATGCCCTAACCCGTTTCTCAAGCAGCTCCGTCCCTCCATACCCGGTAAGTACACTCACAATTTCACCATTCTCATCTACAAAAAAAGTGGTAGGCACCGCTGCCACTCTAAACATGGTTGAAGCTTCCCCTGTCTTATCAAGCAAAACAGGAAATGAAAATCTATAGTCTTTAGCGAACATATACGCTCCTTCTTCTGAATCCTGATTGGTCATATTGACCGCATAAATTTTCACCTGACCTTTATATTTCTCAGCAAGCTTCACTAAATCAGGTGCTTCCATTTTGCAGGGGCCGCACCAGGATGCCCAGAAATTCAGGATGATAGGCTGATCGTAGGGCGGTTTTATTTCATGTTCTTTCTGATTGATATCCGACAGCTTAAGTTCAGGTGCTTTTGCTGCAGCAGTTTGTTCCAGCGGGATACAAAGACTGAGCAGTACAGCAAGCAGAATCAGTCGTGCTATAATAATCACCTTCCTTTTTTATCCTTATTATTCTCCTTTAAGAATGGACATATTCCTGTGAGACGAGCGTACATATGAATTAAGATGTTTTTGAAAGGAGCGGCTGGTGTTGCTGTCTAAAACAAGTTCACAAATCTTCACTCTCTTTTTTCTCGTTCTCCTGATTGGAACGATGGCCTATTTAGATTCCTTTCAGGCAAAAAATACCGAAACAGGATCTTTTCCTATGGCTGCTGAAGAAGAAGCAGAGACTGCGGCAAAGGAGCAGCCGCTTTTTACAGTGTACGAGGATAAGAAAATCGCATCAGAAGAGAAAGATGGATATTGGGTAGAAACATATCAGGAGTTTGAAATCCTTAAAGATGCAGATGGAAAAACGGTAGAAGTGAAGCCGACAGAGAACTACAGTTACTTAAAATATAGAGTAGATTAAATGACAAAAAAGCTGATCTGTATGAAGATCAGCTTTTTTATTTGGAAAGCAGGATATATCCTTTGTTATACAGCTTCCCGCTCTGCTGAAATTTAGACGGATAGGTTTCCACAAGATATTCTCCCTGTAAATGACCAAGACTCAATTGCATCGTTTGCTTGAAAGGAGCATTTTTATAAAAAGAATCCGCCAGGTGCCGCTCTTTTCCGATTGAAAGTCCCTTCGGCACGAAGATGTTCCAATGTGAAAGAGGAATCACACCTGAAATAGCCAAGTCTCTCCGTCCTGCTGAATGGAAATCGGTCACCATTAAAATAGCCCGGTTCTGATCTTGCGCACAGCCTGCAAATTTGACTGCAACAGCTTCTAATGAAGCGCGAAAGTATTTTGAGAGCGGCTTAAAAGAAGCAAGTTTCTCGCCATGCTTCTCCATCTGACGCTTAAATTCAGCTGTCGGCAGCAAGAGCTCTGATGCCACCTCATCACAAAGCCTTTCAATTTCGTCCTGCCCGTCTTTCCCCTTTAGCTGTCCCATTGTTACTTCAAGCGCGATGGCAAGCTGATAAAGCTTTTCTGCGGAGATTTGTTTGTTTGGATATTCTCTATTTGTGAAAGATAAGGCTTAGAGACTCCAGATTCACTTGAGAGTTTTGCTGATAGTCAAGATTTCAACTTGGAAGAGTATAAACAAATGAACGCTGATCTGCTTGGTCAAAAAGCAGCTGCAGTTTTCTGAGACTGAACGCAAGGAGCTGTTTATGCATCTGGCAGGATTAATTGAAGAAATAAAAACCATTGAAACATCAGCACTTATGAAATTGAAGGAAGCTCTTCAATCAAAGAAATGGGAGGATTATCTATCTTGAAGCATAAAGTCGTTATTCACGCACCTATTGAATTTGTTTTTGAACAGCTTTCCTCACCGGCCGCTCGCAAGACATGGACAAAAGAAATAGAAAAGATCCAATATGAACAGCCCAGAGCAGAGAAGATTGAAGGAGCATCATTTATTCAAGTACAAAAAGAAGGTGCGATGCGAACTTCTTTTCACGGAAAAAATGGTGTGATTGCCGAACCGGAAACATATTCATATTCGCTTGAAAGCAAAGCATTTAAAATGGTGATTACCTATCACCTTGAAGATGTACAGGGCGACACTCAGGTCACTCAAACCTATGAGATCATCTATTTATCGAAGCTTGCAAAAATCATGGGCAAGCTATCGAGCAAGCTGACTGAGAAACTGGCACTTTCCCTTTTGCAGCAGTTCAAAACACATTGTGAAATTAGAAAAGCGCAAGCGCCTCCGACCTAATAGTGCGGAAATTGATATACTTTCCTAAATAAAAAGAAGCTGATGCATCCGCACCAGCTTTCTTTTTATTTCCCCCCAGTAAAGGAAATCCCCTTTATAAAATAACGATTGAAGAATGCATAAATCAGCAGGACAGGCAATGTAAACACCATGGAAGCTGCCATAATATAGTTCCAGTAGCTGACAAACTGTCCTTTGAACGTATTCAGTCCAAGCGGCAGGGTGAACATTTCAATATCCGTCATGACAATCAGCGGTCTCATGAAATCGTTCCAGAAGCCCATAAATACAAAGATTGCCTGTGCAGCAAGAGCTGGCCTTGCAAGCGGAAGAACAATTTTAAAGAATGTGCCAAGCCTGCTGAGACCATCCATTTCAGCTGCTTCTTCCAGCTCCTTAGGAAAGTTGATAAAGAACTGGCGCATCATGAAAATGAAAGTCGCATTAATCATGGCTGGAACAATCATTCCCTGATACGAATTCAGCCATCCAAACTCTTTTAAAATTAAGTAGTTTGGAATCATTGTGACTTGAGCTGGAATCATCAGTACAGCAAGAATCGTAATAAACAGTGCCTTTTTACCGGGAAAGCTGAGTCTTGCAAGAGCGTACCCGGCCATAGAATTGAACAAAAGATTTAATATCGTTCCAATAACGGCGATTAAAACACTATTAAACATCCATCTTGGGAAAAGTTCCTGCTCTATGAAAATTTGCCTATAGTTATCAAACGTAAAGTTTTTCGGAATAAAGCTTAGTGTTCCGCTGACAATTTCCTGCAGCGTTTTAAACGAAGAGGAAAGAGCCCATAAAAACGGCACAAGAGTTGTAACGGCATAGAGTACTAGAATCGCATATACAATCGTTTTTCCAATTCCAAATTTTTTTTTCATCTTTCCATCCTCCTTTTAGTAGAGTGACTCTTCTTTTGAAAATTTCCGCTGCAGCAATGTCGCCACAAGAATAACAATCGCAAGCAGCAGGACAAGGGCCGCTGCGTATCCCATCGTTCCGAGATTTTTAAACGCATACTGATAGACTAAAAGAACAACGGTTAAAGTTGAATTATCCGGTCCCCCTGATCCAGCTGAGAAAATGTAGGATTGATCAAATAGCTGGAACGTTCCGATTAAGCCCATAATGGCAACAAATGATGTTACCGGGCGCAATTGCGGTACAGTTATTTTCATGAATTTCTGAACTGTATTAGCACCGTCAAGCTCAGCTGCTTCGTAAAGAGAGTCCGGAATATCCTGAAGTGCAGCTAAATAGATAACCATGAAAAATGGTGCGGTCGACCAAATGTTCATAATCATAATCGCATTGAGCGCGATGTTCGGGTCCCCAAGGAAGTTATACGTCGGCAAGCCGAGAGTGTCCAATACATTATTGATTAGTCCATTTTTGTTGTACATCCACATAAAGATCAAGGTTAATACAGCAGATGATGTCAGGGTAGGCAGAAAGTATACAATTCTAAAAAACGTTTGACCCTTTAAGCCTGCATTTAATGTTGCAGCAAGAATTAACGCGAGAATCGTCTGACACGGAACAACAATCACTACATATTTAAAAGTGTTCCACAAAGCGGTCTGCGCCCGGGTGTCATCGAGTATTCTCGTAAAGTTATCAAAAGCTACAAAATCGTAGCTTGCCGTTCCAAGCAGCTGCACTTTATGGAACGAAAGAAAGACAATATAAAAAATGGGACCGATAATAAATAATAGTAAGACAAACAATGCAGGCGACATGAAAAAGTAGCCTTGTCCAGCCTCTCTTAATGTTCGTTTGGAAAATAGTTTTTTCATTTTGCTATCCAAGCCCCCCACTTTAAGTAAATCCTGCACGAACTCTTTCTGACGAAGTAAAAATGACTTCGTCAGAAAGAACCAGTGCAGATATTAAAGAAGAAAAGGGAAACATTCATTTCCCTTTTCTAAATCATTTTTTATTTTGAATCAATTTCGCTGTTTGCCTGTTTTTCCGCTTCTTTTAATGCTTCTTCAAGCGGACGGTCGCCAAGGAAGGCACTCATAAATTGGTTGTTGAAGTTATTTACGATAATCGGAAGGTTTGAGCCTTCTGACCATACAGTTGCATAGGAAGCACCTGCTACAAGCGGACCGCGCAGTTCGTCTTTGTCATAGCCAAGCTTTTCTGCAACTGATTTACGCGTCGGCAAAGCATATCCTTTGCTTGTCCATGTCTCCATGCCTTCTTTTCCAGTCAGGTATGAAAGCAATTCCCATGAAGCTTCCTTCTTTTCAGAAGCAGCATTCATGACATATGCAACACTGTAAGCCATCGTTGATTTCTCACCATTGATCGCCGGCAGTTCAGCTGTTCCGTACTCAACATCAGGGAAAGTATCTGCTAAAAATGGGATTGCCCAGTTTCCTTCAATTACCATAGCTGCTTTTTGCTGTCCGAAAATCTCTCCACCCCATGTCGCGCCTACTTCTTTAGCCTCTACTGCAGATTTATCGACGTTATGCATATCAATTACTGGTTTTAATGCTTCTACTACTTCATCTGATGCAAAATTTGCTTTATCCTCTTTTACTACATCGCCGCCAAGTGATTCTGCCACCCAGAATTGACGTGCAAGCTCAGGCGCAACGCCAAATCCGTATTGCCCGTCTTTCGTTAGTTTCTTAGAAGCCTCGCGGAACTCTTCCCATGTTTTAGGAACCTCTACGCCAGCATCGGCAAGCATTTTTTTGTTGTAAAAAAGCGCTAAAGTTGAATAGTCTTTTGGAAAACCGTACGTTTTATCCTCAGAAACAAACGCTTCCAATAATGGCTTCTCAAAGTCTTCAACATCAAAACCTTCTGTTATATACTCATCTAAAGGTTCAATAACGCCAGTTTCAATCAGACCAGGAGCTTCAAATGCATCCAGATAAAAAACATCTGGTCCTTCTCCCCCGATCAAACGCGTTTTAATAACATCCATATATTGTTCTGTAATAACCTCAAGCTTGACATCAATTTTCGGATACTTCGCTTCAAAGTCTTCAATCGTCTGCTTTAACAGCTTTTCTTCAGTTGGATTTCCACCCCATCCAGCCAGTGTCACTTCCACTTTCTCTCCGTCTGCGCCATCTTTTGAAGTTTCATCTGAACTGCATCCTGCCAAAGCCACTGCAAATAACATTGAAGCAACTCCAAACCCCGCTAACCATTTCCTTGATTTCATTGCAAATTCTCCTTCCATTGCTTTTTTTATAATCTAAAGGAAGCTTCCTTCCTAAAAATTGAAGTAAACCTGCTTATTTTTGAACAAGTGTTTCGGATGATTTTAGACTATAGCCAGTCGTGTTTTTGAGAACTTCCACTGTAAATGCCTCTCCGCTGCGCGTAACTCGAATAGATAATTTCCCTTCTCCAATAGAGATATTTTGAACTTCCAGAACATTCATGCTATCAAGTAAAACCGGTAAAAGTCTGATTTCCTTCTTTAAGCTGTCTGGAAATAATCCCAGCATTGACTGGATAAAGACAAGCGGTGTACCGGCTGCCCATGCTTGAGGCGAACAGGCTACAGGGTATTTCACTGCTTTGCCGGCCTGGCTGTCGTATCCGCAGAAAAGTTCCGGCAGCCGGTCATATTCAAAATGCGCTGCAGCGTCAATAAGCCCGCTTATGACTTTGATTGCTTCTTGCTGATAACCAGTTTTGCTCATTCCAAGGAGTGAGATGCTGTTATCATGCGGCCAGATGCTGCCATCATGGTAGCTAATCGGATTGTACCCTGCTTCGCCTTCGGCCATAGTCCGGATTCCGTATCCAGAGAACATCTTTTGCGAAACGAGCATTTCGGTCACTGCTTTCGCTCTGTCCTCATTCAGCATTCCAGAAAATAAAACGTGTCCTGGATTTGAAGTAATCGTTCCAACCTGTTCTTTCTTTTCATCTAGTGCGATGGCATAGAACTGAATATCTTCCATCCAGAATTCTTCATCAAATCTTTCCTTCAGTGAGACTGCCTGTCTGCGAAGCTGTTCTGCACGTTCTGTTTGATTAATCGATTCATAGATATCGGCGATTCCCATTTTGGCCTGATAGACATATCCTTGCACCTCTGCAAGGGCTATAGGCGTTTTTGCGTATTCTCCGTTTCTGTGAACAACAGAGTCGCCTGAATCTTTCCAGCCCTGGTTGGCGATCCCTTTACTTGATTCCTGATGATATTCAACGAAAAGATCTTCATCACGGTCCCCGTATTCATCAATCCACATCAAAGCGTTTTCAATTGTTTTTTCAAGTTTCTGTGCAAGTTCAATGTCACCAGTCCACTTCACATACTCAGAGAGCAGGATCAAAAACAGGGGTGTGGCATCTACCGTTCCGTAATAAGGTGTAAACGGAATTTGGCCTGTAGCTGCAAGTTCGCCAAACCGGATTTCATGCATGATTTTACCCGGCTGCTCATCTCTCCAAGGATCCACATTCTGACCTTGATAATGCGCCATCGTGAGAAGTGTTCCTTTTGCGATTCCTGATTGAAATGGCAGGATCTGCAAAGCGGCAATTAAGCTGTCACGGCCAAATGGAACACCAAACCAGGGAAGGCCTGCAACTGGAAATGGACCAAATCCTACATCTGTCAGCAACACCCTCATATCATTCAATCCGCGGTCAACCAGCCGCTGAAGGGGCGCAAAATCTGTTTTAACACTTGCTGATTGTTTACTCCAATTCTCGTAAGACACTTCAAGTTTCCGCATAGCTTCATCTTTTTTCACAGCAGTGTTCACTTGTGGTTCACCAATCTGCGGCCGAATCGCAAGTGTGACTCTGTCTGTCTCAGAATGAGCTAATTCAAACTCAAAATCGATTTTTCCCTTTTCATCCACTTTTTTTGCTTCTTTGTCCCAAGTAATCAATGTGCTGCGTTCTACATTGTCTGCTCCCGCGTAGTGAAAGGAAAGTGTATTTCCTTCAGTTGTTTGGCCTGTTCTGCTGCCAAGATCTCCATTTTGAAACCCTCGGACAACAAACATATCAAGAAAATCCGCATCAGCATGGATACTGATTTCAAAATTCACAGGCTTTGGAAAATAGTTTTTAACTTTTATCTCTTCATAAAGGACATCATCATAAATGAATCGTGTACGTTCAATCTCAACAGATTCTCGCCATAAAATCAGTTCCCCGTCCTCCTCCATATGGGGATTTGTTAAGAGAATGTCAGCTTTATAGTTTTGATCAGCGTCAGATGAGAGCAAGATAGGGTCTTCACCATTGATTTTCAGATCTAGTTTGCTTAAAAATCTCGTGTCTTTTGTATAAAGTCCTAAGCCGTAAGGATGATTTTCCGGTATATTTCCGTTCGTATCTGTCAGTAAAAATAAGTCGTTTTCTTTTATCACACGGTAATCCATCTTTGTCCACCTCTTTCCCGAAACGTTTCGGATTTCATGTAAAAAAATATAGATTTTCATCAATACTCCCGAAACGTTTCGGATTTCATAATAAAACCACTTACAATCTGTGGTTTTCTGTTGTTGATTCTCTAATGATCAAGTCTGTTTTAAGGATTATGACATTCGATCCGCTTTTCTCTTCAAGCATATCAATTAGAGAATTTGCAGCCTGATAGCCAAGTTCAAATTTATTCTGGGCAATCGTCGTTAATGCAGGATTTGAGTAGGCAGCAAGCAGAATGTTGTCATAACCAATGACAGAAAGCCCTTCTGGAACATGAATGCCTGCTGCTTTCGCACTTTTCATGGCACCAAGCGCCATTAAATCACTTGCACAAAATACTGCCGTTATTTCAGGGTGTTCTTTAAGCAGCTTTTCTGTGACCAATTCTGCTTTCTCCTCAGAAAAATCCCCGCTGATGATCCAGTCTTCTTTCACTTCAAGCTTAGCTTCCATTAATGCATCTAAATAGCCTTTCAGCCTTTGTTTGCTCACGTAGGCCTGATCATGTCCATTAATTAAAGCGATTTTTGTATGACCCAAGTCAATTAAATGCTGAACAGCACGCTTTGCTCCGAGTACATTATCTGTTGTCACATAGCCAACACTGTTTGATTCAATGGGAATATCAATGAGCATACAAGGAATATCACTCTCAACAACCTCTTTTAAATATGGATCATCGATTTTCATTCCTTGCAGAATTACTCCGTCCACTCGCCGTTCTCTGCATAGTTGGGAATAGGTTTTTTCTCGCTGTTTTGTTGTCGTTGTACTGAAGAGCACAAGGTCGTAATCCCGCTCAGAAATGCATTCATTAACTCCCGAAAGCACTTCAAAGGTGAAATTATCCTTTGGACTGACACGGTCCATTCCTGAAACGAGCATTCCGATTGTTCTTGACTTCTTCATGACCAATCCCCGGGCAAGCGTGTTAGGACTGTAGTTTAATTCTTTTGCAATTCTGGAAATCTTTTGTCTCGTCTTTTCATTCACATCCGAATAGCCGTTCAATGCTCTTGAAACAGTCGTAACTGATACACCTGCGGCCTTCGCAATGTCCTTAATTGTCGTCAAAGTACTTTCCTCCAAAACGTTTCGGATCCCTTTGATTGAAATCATACTTTATCTTGATAGCGTTTGCAATATATTTTTCTGTACAATTTGTTTTTTTGGGGCTGCTACATTTTGAGCTTTATATTCGGTCCCGAACTGCCCATCTCGCAAAAATATCCTTTCTATTTGAGAAAAACCAGCATTAACTCTCCTGAATCAATATTCAATTCGCGAAAATTGCCTCCAACTCGTAAACTCCAATTTGCAATGGAAAATCGTTATGAAAATTGTCAGTTACTAGCTGCCTTGGGCCACTTTATCTAATCGACTGCGCTTTAAGCATCCTACTCCGTTTCAAACCAACGAGCCGGAAATGCTTTTTTACTCAGCAGCCTGCATTTTGAACACGAAAGCCGGGATTAAAGTGCCCTTTTCCTGCATTTGACCCTTTATTCTTAGTTTATTGGGCAAATTGAGAAGATGCTTATAAACAATAAAAAAAAAGAGAAAGGCATGGTTTTGCCCTTCCCTAAACATATCGGAGTCCAATCCTGTTATTAAATGTCTGATTCTTATTTTTAAAGACAAAAAAATTGTTCGCGTAATCGATAGTCAGCTCGTTGTCGTATGTATCTTCAAAGTCATCATCAACGATAAAATCCAGCTTTTCTGTTGTAATCACTTTTTCATACGTTTCTGTTTCTCTTTTATTAATGACCTTTATTTCATACAGCGTATTCACAATATCACAGCTGCCTCGGTCAAAAGAAAGCTGGATCATCTTATCATCCGGTATTTCATTTAATTTGTCTTTAGCTTGCTGAGTAATTGTTATATTCATATAATGAACCTCCTATTCTTCTTTAGGGACCAGTATTTCAATGTGTCTCTTTAGATTTTCCACTTTTATCGGAAGCTTATCCCCTTCGTCACCGTCTACGTTCGCAATCATTTCATAAGTTGAAGATGCTTCAATCACTGGCACTTTTAAGTATTCAACATGCTCGCTGTTTCCCAGTTCACCCGTTATGATCTTCGGCAGGAGCAGCAGAAATTGCGGCATGGCAATATCTTTAATAATCATGACGTGAAGCATGCCATCGTTCACCTCTGCTTCAGGGGCAATCGTTTCGAATCCGCCGACTGAGTTTGTCAGTGCTACAAGCATAAGCAGCGCCTCCCCCTCCCAGACGACATTATCTGATTGCACCCTGAGTTCAAAAGGCTGCTTTTCCTTCATTTTCTTTACACCTTCAATGATGTAGGCAAGCGGTCCAAGCTTTGTTTTCTGCTCCACAGGCGTGGAGAAAGATGCTTCAGCTAAAGCACCTACAGCAACTATATTAATAAAATATCGATCATTGATTTTTCCTACGTCCGTTTTTCTTGTGTTCTGCTGCTCCAGAATGGAAATAGCCTCATCAGGATCGAGCGGAATATTAAGCGCTCTGGCAAAATCATTCACCGTACCGAGTGGAATTAAACCGAATAAAGGCCGATGTTCCTGTTCAGCAATTCCGTTTATTGCTTCATTTATCGTACCGTCCCCGCCCATTGCCGCGATAAAATCAAGCTTACTTTCACAGGCTTCCCGGGCAAACTCCATAGCATCTCCCTCGCCTTTTGTTTCACGGATCTCTGTTTCATAGCCCATTTTATTCATTGTTTTTAAAGCGTGCTCTGCATATTCAGTCCCTTTTTCCTTTCCTGAAGATGGGTTTACAATTAACATTGCCTGCTTCAAACCATTTTCCCCCCTGACTTAAAATGCCTATAATTTACCTTACCCCTAAAATAGACAAATGGAACCATCGATGCAAAAAACATTACTCCTTTTACTGAAGTAATGTTTCTTATCATAGGATGGCAATCCGCTCATAAATATCCCTCAGGTTTCTGCAGCCGAGTCCTTTTACATCCTCTACATATTTACACCATAATTTTGCTGTCAAGATGGCGTCGCCTAACGCATGATGACGGTCTATAACAGGAATCTGCTTATGATCGCACCAATCTTCAAGTCTTACATACTCAAAATTCGGTTCAGCGATGCGGTATAAAAAAGAAGTGTCCACAATCCGGTGCTTAAAAGGTGCACGGAACAATTTCCTGCTTGCATGCTGCATAAAGTTTTTTTCATGTGAAGAGTGATGGGCAACAAGTGTATCTCCTTTTACAAACTTATAAAATTCGATCATGGCCTCTTCAAGGAAAGGAGCATCCATTAAGTCTTCATCACTAATGCCCGTTAACTCACGGATTTCATCGGACATCCCATTTTCATGTCTGACAAGCGAGTAGAAACGTTCCTCTTCCTTCAGCGTGGACCCGCTCACCTTCACTGCTCCGATAGCAATGATTTCGTTCCCCTGCTCTGGGAAAAATCCGGTTGTCTCAATATCAAAGACAACCACATTCAGATCGTCTAATGGAACCGACAGCGCCTCCTCTGCTTTCATTTCTCGCTGAAGCTGGCGCAGAAACGCAATTTGCTGAGAGTTTTGTCCGCTTTGAGCAGTTCCAAAAACGCTTGTTTGAAACTTTCCGTGCACTTCTCTTATAAAATGAACGAACGGATTCGACTTCATTTATGAACACCCTTTTCAATGATTCCCTGTACAAAGTGATGCAGCTTTTTCCCGTTTTTCAGAATGGTTTTCATTTCTTTTCTCTCCGCACGGCTGAGCTTTTGAATGGGAAGGTAATGTACATCATCGTAATCTTGGATTCTCTTTAAATTAGACATTCGAAATTGCAGCAGATTTGCAAAGCTGGTCTTATAGTCGCTCAGCTCATTCCGATAAAACTCGTCATTGCTGAGCTCATCAATCCGGTCCAAAGTTGACGCGGCTAGTACTCCTTCTTTAATAGCAAGGATTCTTACCGCATTCACATAGGGCAAAAACGCAGCCTGCTTCAAATTCAATGATCCCTGATAAGGGCCGCTGTTTTCGGTAAAGATTTGCCCAAGAGGACCAACAGAAGGTTTGAGGTGCATGATATTATCCATAAACCGTTTTAATAGCTTAGGAGACTTTTTCTGGCAATCATCAATAACGTTTTTTAAGTGGTTAACAAATGTTTCTTCTCCCTCTAATACTCTTGCATCAACAAAAATCTGCAGATACCGCATCGACTCGAAGCTGACTTCATCCATCCATTTTGATAGCTGATTTTCAAAAGCTCCAAGCGATTTGCACCAGACAGGATTTGAGCTCATGACTTTACCTTCGCAATAAGGATATCCTGCAATATGAAGACCTAAGGAAACTTCTTTTCCAAGTGCCAGAAAGTACTGATCTGCATCCGTACCGCTTTTTTCATAAACCATTCCATGATCCTGGTCACTGATGACCCCCTGTTCATATCTCCCTGCACTCCCCATGACAAACCATGTAAAGGGCGAAGGAGGAGTTCCTTTTTCCTCCTTCACCCTTTGCAGAGATATGTTAAAAACAGCCCGCATGACTTGATCATGAAATTGATTTAATGTGTGCGTATCAGATGTATATTTATATATCTCTTCATCTTTCCATGCACGAATCGATTCGTAGCTTTCTCCCATTTACAGCACTTCCCTTTCGCTCCGGAATTAAGAGCTGATCTTATCCTCTTTTGATAAGAATACTTCAGGATAGCCGTAACTTCCATGCTCACTCATATCAAGCCCCATAATTTCTTCTTCTTCCGTTACACGAAGACCGCCCATCAGCTTTTTAGCAGCAAAGAGAATGATAAACGAAACAATAAAAGCATAAGCTCCGGATACCCCGACCCCCATAATCTGAACACCTAATTGTTCAAAGCCTCCGCCATACAATAATCCTGGCTTTCCAACTGTCGCCAGTTCTGGTGTTGCGAAAAACCCTGTTGAAATCGTACCCCAAACCCCTGCTGCACCATGAACGGATAAGGCGTAGATTGGATCGTCTATTTTTCTCTTTTCAAAGAATCTCACACTATAGAAAACCAGGATTCCAGCGATAAAACCGATGAGAACAGCCGCCCATGTATCAACAAACGCACAGGATGCTGTAATCGCTACAAGACCCGCGAGTGCCCCGTTCAGCATTGTCGGCACATCTGATTTCCCAAGCACCGCCCATGAAACGATGAGCGCTGCGACAGCACCGGCTGCTGCTGCAAGATTAGTATTCAGAGCAACATATCCGAAAAATCCATCCTCTACTCCAAGCGTGCTTGCCGCATTAAATCCAAACCAGCCAATCCAAAGCAGCAAAACGCCTAAAGCCGTAAACACCTGATTATGCCCAAAAATGTTATTGGCAGAACCATCCTGATTGAATTTCCCAATTCGGGGCTTCAGCAAAATTGTCGCCGCAAATGCAGCCATTGCTCCCGTTAAATGCACTACTGTAGAGCCTGCAAAATCCTGTTTGCCATGCTCAGCAAGCCAGCCTCCGCCCCAGATCCAGTGTGCAACTACAGGATAGACAAGAGCTGAGAACAGCACCGTAAAGACAAGATAGATTGATAGCTTCGCCCGCTCGGCAAACCCGCCAAGGGCAATCGTAATCGCAATACCGGCAAATGCAAGCTGAAATATAAAGAATACAGCGGAAGAAAGATTCATCCCTTCAAGCTCATATCCTGAATAGAAAAAGTGGGATAAACCGACAAGGAAATTAGCATTATCGCCAAAAATAAACCCAAAGCCCACTGCCCAAAACACAAGGGATGCAAGACCAAACGTAAAGATCGTCTTCCCGGCAATATGACCGGCATTTTTCATGCGTGTAGATCCCGCCTCAAGCAAAATGAACCCGCCCTGCATGAGAATAACTAAGATCGCCCCTAAAACCACCCATAAACTATTTAACAAATAGATAGAATCCAATTTAACGTCCCCCTATTGCTCTTTTTATAACATGATATGTTATAAAATATAACATGAGTTTATTATTTTCTATTTTATCGTATATTTTTCTTTAGTCAACCAATTTTCTAAAAATTTTTATAACTTCACGTCAAAAAACCTTACATGTTTTTAATGAATAAAGAATTTGAAAAATCGCAGATAGGTTGCTTTTACAATAGACATTTCTTCCTAAATAAGGTAACATTATATTGTGAATTATTTCACAATCCATTGAAAAGGGTGTTGCACAATGACACAAGAAAAGATAAACCGTGTAGTCTTAGTTGGAACCGGTTTTGTCGGATCCAGCTGCGCATTTGCTCTCATGAATCAAGGAATGGCTGATGAACTCATTTTAATTGATGCTGATGCCGAAAAAGCGCTTGGGGATGTAATGGATCTTAATCACGGAAAAGTGTTTGCGCCAAATCCTGCCGCCATCCGCCTCGGAGAATACGAGGATTGCAAACACGCAGATATTGTTGTCATTTGTGCAGGAGCCAACCAGAAGAAAGGCGAAACCCGCCTCGATCTAGTAGCAAAAAACCTGGCTATATTCAAAGAAATTACCGAAAGCGTTATGAAATCCGGTTTTCAGGGGATTTTTCTAGTAGCAGCCAATCCAGTGGATATCCTGACCTACGCAACCTGGAAATACAGCGGCTTGCCGAAAGAACGCGTGATAGGTTCAGGAACCATCCTTGATACTTCCCGCTTTCGCTACCTGCTGGGCGATTATTTTAAAATTGCTCCAAATAACGTGCATGCCTACATAATCGGTGAACATGGAGACAGCGAGCTTCCTGTTTACAGCGCTGCGGATATCGGCGGGATCCCTGTCATGAAGATGATTGAACGAAACAAAGCCTTTAAAAAAGAAGATTTAGATGAAATTTTTAAGAACGTCAGAGATGCAGCCTATCAAATTATAAGTCGAAAGGGCGCAACCTATTATGGAATTGCAATGGGACTTGTCCGCATTACGAAGGCAATCCTTCATAATGAAAACTGTGTTCTGACCGTTTCTGCCTATCTTGATGGCCATTACGGTGAAAACGATGTCTATATCGGTGTTCCAGCTGTAATTAACCGCGAGGGGATTCGCGAGATTATTGAGCTTGATCTAAACGCTGAGGAACAGAATAAATTTAAAAACAGTGCAGCGATATTGAAGGAAATACTGGCTCCACATTTTGACTAGAAAAGCTGGGTAACTTCAGTCAACTCTCTTACCAGCTATAAAAAGGCAAACGGCTATTTATGCTCCGGCTTCAGAAGCTGGAGTTTTCTTTTTTTGCTTTCAAGCTGTTATTAGCGCATTTTATTCTATTTTAGGCGCCATTCTTTTTCTAGCCAGCTGCATACAAAAAAGAAGCATGAACCCCTAAGGAGTTCATACTTTCAAAGTATCTGGCTATCTCTCTTTCCTTTCACTCTTAAAAGCCGTAATCCATTTAACGTAACTAGCAATGTAGCTCCCATATCTGCAAAGATCGCGATCCAAAGCGTCAGCCACCCCGGAACGACCAGAAGTAAAGCAAGCAATTTGAGTCCTAAGGCGAAGGCAATGTTCTGCTTAATGATAACAAGCGTTTTGCGGCTGAGTTCAATTGCAAATGGCAGCTTTTTCAGATCATCCCCCATTAAGGCAACATCTGCTGTTTCAAGAGCGGTATCCGTCCCGGCTCCTCCCATCGCGATTCCAACTGAAGCTGCAGCAAGGGCAGGAGCATCATTTACGCCATCCCCAACCATTGCAGCTGCCCCGTATTCCCTTTGCATCTTTTTCACTGCATCCAGTTTATGCTGAGGAAGCAGCTCAGCATAAATCTCAGACACTTCTAACTGGTTACCGATCGCTGCAGCTGTATTTGCATGATCACCCGTCAGCATGATGGTTTTTTGAATACCGAGCTCTTTTAACTGCTTCACAACGCGGACACTGCTTTCACGGACCTCGTCTGCCACCGCTAAAACAGCAAGCAGCATTTCATTCGTTCCGGCGAGCATGACTGTTTTTCCTTGTTTCTGCAAAGAATCAACCTTGTTCTTTAATTCACCTTCAAATGTAAGCCCCATTTCTTCAAACAGCGAAATATTTCCAACGTAGTACCACTCATGATCAATCTTTCCTTTGATACCTTTTCCAGTTAAGGACGTGAAATCTTCTACAATCAGTGATTTATAATCGATCTCCTGCTGCTCTGCTTTTTTTATAAACGCTGAAGCAAGCGGATGCTGCGATCGATATTCCAGCGCACTTACCAATTTAAATAGGTCGTTCTCTGAAATGCCGGATTGTAAAACTTCAAAATCGGCAACCACGGGAGCCCCTTTTGTTAAAGTGCCTGTTTTATCAAAGGCAACTGCCTTGATTCTGCTTAATTCTTCAAGGTAAATGCCGCCTTTGATCAATACACCATTTCTCGCAGCGTTCCCAATTGCCGTAACAATAGAAACAGGTGTTGAAATAACAAGTGCACATGGACAGCCGACCACTAATACGGCAAGACCCTGGTAGATCCATGTGTCCCATGCTGCGCTGAAAAATAACGGAGGAAGAACGGCAACTAAAAAGGCAACCGCCATAATGGCAGGTGTATACCACTTCGCAAACTTGTCAACAAACGCCTGCGATGGTGCGCGTTCCGCCTGGGCTTCTTCTACTAAATGAATGATTTTGGCAATCGTCGTATCATCAGCAAGCTTTGTAACCTGCACTTCAAGCAATCCTTCTTCGTTAAGAGTTCCCGCAAACACTTCGGCGCCTGGTCCTTTTTCTGCCGGGATGGATTCACCCGTGATGGACGCCTGATTAACAGCCGAAAACCCTTTAACAACTAAACCATCCATGGCAATTTTCTGGCCAGGCTTCACGATCATAATATCGAGAGCTTCAATTTCATCAACGGCAATAGAGCTTTCAATTCCATTTCGTCTTATTAACGCTTCTTTTGGAGCAATATCCATTAAAGAGCGAATGGACTTTCGCGCCCGGTCCATTGAATAGGATTCAAGAGCTTCACTGACGGCAAACAAGATGACCACAACCGCTCCTTCGCTCCATTCCCCAATAATGGCGGCGCCAATAATGGCAATCGTCATGAGTGTTCGCATATCAAACTCAAGTCGAATCAAATTTTTAAACCCAGTGATAAACAGGGATGATCCTCCAATAATGATGGCAGCAATAAAGGCTGCTATAGATGGGACACTTCCTTCCCCGTAAGAAAATAAGGAATAATAGCCGATAATTATGAACAGAGCGGACACTAGAAGCGCACCGTATTTTTTAAGGAATGGTTCTGCAGGCGCTTGAACGGCTCCCTTTTCAGGAAGGATTTTAAGGTGCTCGAACGCTCCTGCTTTTTCAATATCATCGATACTTGCTTTGCCGATAACTGTTAACTTGGCGGCACCAAAATTTACTTTCGCATCTGTCACGCCATCCAGCTCTTTTACATTGCGTTCAAATTTCCCGGCACAGCCTGCACAGGTGAATCCCTGAACCCGATATACATTTTTTTCAGCCGATTGTTCTGCTTCCACGCTGGCTCATCTCCCCTTGATGTTCAAAAGCAATCAAAATAAGCTTCTTAACATGATCATCATCCAATGAATAATAGACAAGCTTTCCTTCTTTGCGGAATTTAGCAAGCCCCGTATTCTTCAAAAGCCTTAAATGATGCGATGCGGTTGCAGTCGTAGCCCCGACGATATTCGCGACATCACAGACACAAAGCTCCTCTTCTAAAAGCGCATAAGCAATTTTCAATCTTGTATCATCAGCAAGTGCTTTATAAATTTTCGCCACATTTGCCGTTTCCCGTCCTCGAAGCTTATTCTTAACCCGTTCAACTTTTTCAGAATCCACACAAGTTATTTCACACACATCCTGCAGCTTCACTTCATCACATCCTATTCATTCAAACGTTCGTTTGATTAAAGTATATGCACGATAATATGAACAGTCAAACAATTATTTGAATGTTTGTGAAAATAGCTAATCTTCCCTATAATGATAACTACATAAGAAGTCAGAAGGAGACCCACGATGAAAAAAGAAAAACAAGAAGCAGACACGTTTCATGATCTGGACGAAGAAACCATCTTCATCGCTTCCCAGACTTTCAAGGCGCTGTCAGACCCGACACGGCTCCGCATATTAAACCTGCTCACTCAAGGTGAATGCTCCGTAAATGAAATTGCTGAAACATTATCTCTTCTCCAATCAACCGTATCCCACCAGCTAAGATTTCTAAAAAATCTCCGCCTCGTCAAATTCCGCCGCGAAGGAACCACCTTATATTATTCGCATGATGACGAACATGTTATCGGGCTTCTCAAACAGATGATTGAGCATGCCCAGCATTAAAAACCTGAAACAGGGAGCAGCGGATTTACTGCTCCCTTTGAACATGCTTTTAACTGCAATTTCTTATCGAAAATGAAACCTTTCTTATCGAAAAATTGAATTTATAAATTATTCGACAAAACCGTCCAGTAATAAATCAGCTTAATTACAATGTTCATCTCCGCAGCAGCCGGAACCTTTCCGGTCGATTTGAATCGTTGTATGATGCAGCCCAAACTGGTCATGAAGCAGCCTGTTTGCTTCAGTTAAAATCGTTTGATTCGCTTTACCTTCCTCTACTTCAAGATGACAGCTGAGTGCAGGAAAATCAGAAGTAATGGACCACACGTGCAGATCGTGCACTCCGCAAACATTCTCCATTTTCAGCAGGGCTGCTTTGATTTCATCTGAATTCAAGTTCCCGGGAACACCCTCCATCAAGATATGAAAAGAATCCTTTGTCACGCGAAATCCGCTGATAATAATTAAAACAGCCACAATAATGCTTGCAGCCGGATCCGCTATTCCCCAGCCGAAAAACATAATCAGCAGCGCGGCAATAATCGCCCCGACAGAACCAAGCATATCCCCGATAACGTGAAGAAAAGCACTTCTGATATTCAAATTATGATCTTTGTCGCCCTGCATCAGGATAAACGCAGCCGCAATATTGACCAAAAGGCCAATGCTTGAAATGATCAGCATTCCCGAACTGGCAACTTCAGGAGGATCCATGAACCGCTCATAGGCCTCAAAGAAAATAAAGATCGAAATCACAATCAGCGTCAGCCCGTTGATAAACGCAGCCAGTATTTCAAACCGCTTGTATCCGAATGTTTTAGAAGAAGAAGCTCTTTTTGCCCCAAATGTCAGGGCAAGAAAACTCAGTCCAAGAGCTGCCGCATCACTCAGCATGTGCCCTGCATCTGACAGAAGAGCCAGACTGTTTGTCAGGAGGCCGCCAATCACTTCTGCAATCATAAAAAGAGTAATAATGGCAAACGCCCAAAGCAGCGCTTTTTTATTGCTCGTATGGTGATGATGATGCCCATCATGACCATGGTGGCTATGCGAATGTCCCATCGTATCCCCTCAACTCTCTTTATATATGAATATATGCTCATATATATATTATTTCAAAATTTCAGGTTTTGTGCAAGATACAATTATCATTTACATACCCGATCTTTTTCATGATGAATAAGGAACATTAATCTCCTTCTTTTTCCAAGAAGGTCAAATGGAATAGCTGCCGCGGTCTCCCTTTTAGCGAAAGCTTTTCTACTCCTGCAAGTCCAATCAGCCCTTCATCAAGCCACCTTACCAGCTTGCGGTGCACACTTCGAGTAGAAATGCCCATAATCGCTGACAAGTCATTTGCTGTAAACGTATACTTTCCGGCGCGGGAGATTTGAGAACGCAATCGATTATAGGCTACAGCTGAGACGCCCGCTTGTTTTGCTTCTTTCATCAGAACTTCACTCGTAATGGAAAGATCATATGTCAGAGGAAACTGTTTTTCAAAAGGAGACATTACCTGCTTACCTTCGTTTACAAGACAGCTTTTTTCGCCGAGAATGACTGCCTCTGAAAGAGCAATCCTTGCATGAGCAGCTGCCTGATAAGCGGTAGCCCCGATGCCAATTCCCAATGAGAAAGAACCCTTTTTCTTTTTGGACAGTCTCCTGATGTAGCAATCTGCAAACTCATCAATCCCAGTTGTAGAGGAAAAAAATAAAATCTCATTTCCCTTGAGCACAGCCATATACCCTTCAAGGTCAGAAACAAATTCAGAGATGCTTTTTGAAAGTCCATCACTTGCGGCACCCACTCTTATCAATCCAACTGAAAGCGGCTGTTGTTTCATACTTTTCACCTCTGTATATATTTATCCTGGTTCGAAACTGGTTCCTATTATTCATACAAACCAATGGTGATTCTATGAATCTGAAAACGAAACATAATTTATGACGTATAAGAGACAAAATCTCTATAACCCTTATAATACCTCGATTATTAAACTAGAATCCACCTAAATATATTAAATTTTCAGAATATAGTATTGGATTCTTCTGTCACTTCTTGTACGATTGATGATGAACCAGATTTAAACCAAGACTCTTCACCTGTGTCAGAAAATAGAAGGAGGAAAAAGAGAGTGAAGAAAGGACTTATTGTATGCTTAAGTGTTCTTTTATGGATCATGCCGGGAGTTTTTGGAGGAGAAGGCGTAAAGGCAGAAACAGACAGCAAGCTGAGCCGCACTTACTTCAGTGAACCTGAACAGCTGTTTACCCCTCTCACTGACGCTATCAGTATTTTTAATGGAGCTGTCGGCAAAGAGGATGGAAGACATGTGATGTACACTACAGTAAAAGGACTGCCTGCTCAGCTTAATGTCATCGACATCGAGAGCAAGAAGCTGTTAAGGGTCATCAGCCTTGAAAACTCAGAAAATTCCTGGGCGCATGAAGTGATGCCAAACGGAGATCTGTATATCGCAACGGAAGGAGGCGGGGCAAAGCTCTGGAAATATTCTCCCGCAACGAAAACAGCAAGCGTAGTCGCTGTTTTTTCAGGTCAAAGCTTTCCTTTCTCAATTACGTCTGAAGATGGAAAAATTTATGTAGGAACATATCCAAGCGGCAAAGTGTATGAATACAATCCTGATACAAACAAAGTAACAGATCTTGGGAGAATGATCGGAGAATCATCTCAAGAGTATATCCGGTCACTGGCTGTTATTCAGGATGATGTCTACTCAGGCACAGGACACGGCAAGATCATTCATTATAATAAAGCAACAGGCGAAAAAGAAGATATTGCCGAGTCTATCGGAGAATCAGGACACATTTACGACCTTGAAAAAGTGGATAGCCGGTATTTATTTGCTCGCTATGAACTCTCAAGCAACGGTTATATTTACGATACCCAGACGAAGAAATGGCTTGATGTAGTCATTCCAAAAGTACGCGGGCTCCATGTTGAAGAAGAGTCTTTAGACGGGAAAATCTATTACATGACCACTGAAAACAAATTGAATACGATTGACCTCACAACATTTGAAATTGAAGACACCGGAATCACATATGAAAGCGGTTTCCGAGGTGCGGACTGGGTAGAATTCAACTCCCCTGATCTGCCGGGAAAAAGTCTTGTTACCATTAACTTCAGCGGCTATGTGTCCATTTTAAACTTAGAAACAAAAAAGACGGTAAAAACGCCTGTTCTTGCTCAAGGAACTGCCAATGTCATCAATAAAATTGAAACCGGTCCGGAAGGCAGCCTCTATATGAGCGGCATCCAGACAGGCAAGGGCGCGATCTATGATCCGGAGACAAAAACAAAAACAGCTTTTAATATGGGACAGGGCGACAGCATGGCGGCTTTTGGCAATAAGATGCTATTCGGCGTATACCCTGATGGTGATATTAGAGAATACGATCCTGCACTCGAACCTTCAACTACAAACCCAAAGAAGCTGTTTACGCTTGGTGAAGGACAAAACCGCATCAGCCATATTACAGCAGGGGACGGCAAAGCTTATATTGGAAGCATCCCATTTTACGGCGAGCTTGGCGGAGCACTGACGGTTTATGACCCTGAAGCTGAAGGCAGCATCAAACATAAAGTGTTTAGAAATGTGGTTCAGGATCAAAGCATCATCAGCCTGGATTATAAAGACGGTAAAGTCTACGGCTCAACCTCGATTAATGGAGGACTTGGGGCAGATCCAACGGCTGAGGAAGCAAAAATTTTCGTCTGGGATGCAAACGCCGAAGAAAAAGTGAAAGAAGTATCCCTTTCGATTGAGAGTCTTGAAAAGCCTCCGGCGATCGGCGAGCTTTCATTCGGTCCAGACGGACTGCTGTGGGGCGCTGCAGTCAATACCATTTTTGCCATGAATCCTGACACTCTCGAAGTTGTTAAAAGCAAGAAACTCTATGATTCTCTGCCTCTATCAGCCTGGCATGATATTGAACTTGAATGGTCAAATGGACTTCTTTATGCAGACTTCAGCGGAAATTTGACAGCCATTGACCCTCAAACACTTGAAAGCAGACAGATTGAAAGCATCTATAATTTCAGCATCAGCCCCGCTGGTGATATCTATTATGCAGCCCGCTCAAACCGAACAATGCTATACAAAATAAAAGTAAATGACATTACAGGCATAGTGGATCTTCCTGTACAAAATCATCATTTTGAACAGCCCGTAAAAGAAGACGTCATCCCCGGCTGGACTTCGATGTTCGGCACAGATGAGCAAGTCTCATACACCATTTCAGGCGAACAGCACTCCCAGGGAAGACAAAGCTTAAAGCTCACAGATTCAGCCAGAAACAAATCCTCTGCCTTGATGAGTCAGCCAATTGAAGTCACTGGCGAAGACATCATTCGGGCATCTGCCAATCTATTTATCCAGGACGGAACAGCAAGTTTTATGATCCGGTTCTATGATGCGTCTGGAAAAGAGGCCAACTCTCTGCCTGTTCACATTCAAACAGGCTATGGCAAATGGCAGAATATCGAACTTACCGCTAAAGCACCTTCGAATGCAAAAACCGCACGGCTTATTGCTTATACAACTTCGTATTCCATGAGCACTGCCTACTATGATGAAATCCGGGCTCAAAAACTTATCATTGAATAAGCCGCTTGGCCGCCATTCTATATGGCGGTTTTTTCAAATGTGCTTGTTCTTCAAAATTCTTGAAGGAATTTCATTCGCCGGACCGAATTTATTAAATTATCCAACTATTTTATACACTATTTATTTATAATAATTATAAAATAGTATTGATTTTTTACTGATAGATGTTATCATTGTTTATGGGTTAAATAATATGAAACTATGAGGTGATTCGATTTATGATTAATGATAAAAAAAATCTAACTACCAGTTGGGGTGCTCCTGTTGGAGACAACCAGAATTCAATAACAGCCGGTTCCCGCGGTCCAACATTAATTCAGGATGTACACCTTTTAGAGAAACTGGCTCATTTTAACAGAGAACGTGTGCCTGAGCGCGTTGTTCATGCAAAAGGTGCAGGAGCACACGGATATTTTGAAGTAACAAATGATTTAACAAAATATACTAAAGCTGACTTTTTATCAGAAGTAGGAAAACGTACACCGATGTTCGTTCGTTTCTCAACAGTAGCTGGAGAAAACGGCTCTTCTGATACAGTGCGCGACCCCCGCGGTTTTGCATTGAAGTTCTATACAGAAGAAGGAAACTATGACTTGGTCGGAAACAACACGCCTGTGTTCTTCATTCGCGATGCTATTAAATTCCCTGATTTCATTCACACTCAAAAGCGTCATCCGCAAACGCATTTGAAAAACCCAGATGCGGTTTGGGATTTCTGGTCTCTTTCACCAGAATCTCTTCATCAGGTAACGATTTTGATGTCTGACCGCGGAATTCCTGCAACATTCCGTCATATGCACGGATTCGGAAGTCATACATTCAAATGGACAAACGCTGAAGGCGATGGCGTATGGATCAAATATCACTTCAAAACAGAACAGGGCATTCAAAACCTCGCTCCGGAACTTGCAGCTAAAATTGCTGGAGAAAACCCGGACTACCATACTGAAGACCTATTTAATGCAATTGAGAAAGGCGATTTCCCAGCATGGAAAATGTATGTACAAATCATGCCTTTAGAAGATGCAGACACCTATCGCTTCGATCCATTTGATGTTACAAAAGTATGGTCTCAAAAAGATTATCCGTTAATTGAGGTTGGCCGCATGGTACTCGACCGCAACCCGGAAAACTATTTTGCGGAAGTTGAGCAGGCAACATTCTCACCTGGAACACTCGTGCCTGGAATCGACGTATCTCCAGACAAAATGCTTCAAGGCCGTTTATTTGCCTACCATGATGCAGCCCGTTACCGTGTAGGTGCGAACCATCAGGCATTGCCGATTAACCGTCCTAAAAATGAAGTCAACAATCACCAGCGTGACGGTCAAATGCGCTTTGACAACAACGGCGGCGGCTCTGTCTACTACGAGCCAAACAGCTACGGCGGACCAGCAGAATCAGCTGAAAACAAGCAGGCTGCTTTCCCGGTTCAAGGAATTGCAGACAGCGTCTCTTACGATCATAACGATCACTACACTCAGCCTGGAGATCTCTATCGTCTCCAAAGTGAAGAAGAGCGCGCACGTCTTGTTAAAAACTACGTTGACTCAATGGCTCCTGTCACAAAAGAAGAAATCAAACTGCGCCAAATTGCGCATCTGTATAAAGCTGATCCGGAATTCGGGAAGCGTGTAGCACAGGGACTTGGACTTCAGGTTCCGCAGCAGGTTTAAGTAAATTGAAGGTATAGCTTTACAATTCGTTCTCAATTTTATTCTCATTTTTGCATCCGCTTTGTTGGCGGGTGCTTTTTTTGTAGGGAGGAAAGATTGTAACTGCGGGATTTGTTGTTTCCTGTGAAGGGGAGGTTAAGGGATTTCAGCAGGTTTTTCGATATTTCACTTGATGTAATGTTGAGGAAGCCCCGAGCTTCTCGATTAGTTATAATTGGGCTTATTAGTAAAGAATAATCCAATAATGATTCTATGTGAGCTTCATTTGAATGATGATGACATGTTTTGCAGACCCATTTACCCCGCTCTCTATTCATTGTTAACCTGCATCCTGTGCATAGCACACCTTTAATAAGTTCATTTTTCGAAATGGAAAATTGATTTAGTATATCTATTGTTTGAGGAGTATGACATTTAACTATTTTTTTAGTTAGTTTTGCTAATGTTTTTTCATCCATAGCTGTTTGGGGATGTATTTTAAGAAACTTATTTATGTGAGCTGGAAGCTTTGAACTTAAAATAACTTTTTCATAGACTTGTCTGTTATTAGGGGAAGTAGTTAGAATTGCATTTGATGAACTAATTACCACAAGAGTTTCAATTGGAATATGGTTGAATTTTTGGATACGAAGCCATCTTAATAGCTGATACTGTTGACGCTCTACTTGCGAAATAGGATCTGGAAAAGGTTCTTCTTTTTCGTTTAATGTGCGGATTAATTGATTAAAGTCTGAGTCAAAATATACGAGCCTGCAATATTCTTTACTTCCAGTATTAAAATAAAGCAATTCGATAGAATTATAGTATCCATCTGAAAATAGTGTGAACCATCAAATAGTCTTACATCGTGTAAGATGGAGTAGTCTTTTTCAGGTAAAAAGCTCAATGGATAATCAATTCGCTGTTCTCCTTTATAGCCTGCAAGTCTTTTTCCTAAATCCTCCTCAATTTTACTTCTTTTATGATGTGTATTAGACAATCTTCTTAATAAAGCTTCTAATTTATGAATATGTACAGGGATAGATCGCTCTTTTACTATCATTTACTGCCTCCTCATTTAATATTATCGAGTTCATCTTGAGTTTACACTAAGACAAAAAATATTTATCAGTCTATTTTTAAAATATATCAGTCAAATTCAGTGTTTTATCAGTGTAAAACAAAAATTTATCAGTGTATTTTGCTATTTTATCAGTCTAAAATATAAATTTATCAGTTTAACAAAAAAACAGCCGCTCCCCAGCGGCTGCCAACTCAATAAATATCCCTGCGCGAAAACACGATAAACGAAACAATCAGTCCGGCTGCTGCCCAGATGCTGAGAACACTCATGGAAAATCCCAGTGTCATCCCGTTTATAGGAGGCGCCATGCCGGCTACGTAATCGGTCAGTCTTAGGTTGACCATGAAAAAGTACTTGGCTGATTCCCAGGAGGAAACCATATTTGCAAGTATCGCTCCTGCAATCAATGCGGCGAGCATCACTCCCATAACAGAGGCGGTGCTTTTCATAAGCACGGAGAGAGTAAAGGTCAGGGTTCCGACGACAAGCGCCACGAACCACACAAGTCCGAGCTCCATCAAAATGTACTGCCACTGTTCAACCAGCCGGACCTGATCGGTGTTTAAGTCCTCTCCCTGGACTGTAAACCCAGTTAGGATCGGCATATTCCAGCCGCCATATCCAAAGACGATTCCTGATATGAGATAGGACAGTAATCCAAGGGATAATACGATAAAAGAAACCGACAAAATTAATGTCATGTACTTGCTTAATAAAATCTTCCACCTTTTTACCGGCCTGGTTAACAGCAGCTTGATTGTTCCCCCTGTTGCCTCAGAGGAGACGAGATCGGCTGCGATGACCATGATCATCAGCGGCAGCAGGAGGTCAATCGAATTCTCCGCAAACATTCTCATAAAGGTTGGTGCTCCGGGAGCACTTGGATTAATGTCGTTATCCAGGTAATATTGCTGCTGCTCCATCCGGATTTGCAGATACTTCTTCCATTCAGCTGATATGCCGCTAGAGCTTAACCTGTTCTGCGCATTGATAATTTCCTGCTGCAATTGAGAACGCCAGTCGGTTGTTCCCAATTCTTCTTCTAGGGTTTTAGCTTCTTTCATTTGGGCATATGTGAAAAGTCCGACTAGTACAGCTAATATTCCGGCAATGATAAAAAGCCGCTTCTTCCGGATAATTTTGATCATTTCATTATAGACGAGGTTAATCAATGGTTTCACCTTCAGTCAGCTCGATAAATAAATCTTCAAGTGTGGGCAGTTTTGTCTGGATCTCCCGCACTTTTACACCTGCTCCAACTAATTTCTCATTCCAATCAGGAATGCTTTCTTCCTCATTATAGGTAACGATTCTGTCATTATAATCGGTAAGCAAGGTTGTTTCTGCCGCTAAGATGGCCTTTCCTTTTTCAAAAGGATCAAGTCTCCAGATGACTCGCTCTTTTTCAGCAAGAAGATGCTCTACGGTGTCGATCTTAAGAATGGCACCTTTTGAAATAATCGCAACCCGGTCACACATTAATTGAATCTCACTGAGCAGATGGGAGGAAACAAGGACACTCAAGCCTTCTTTTTCCGCTAAAAAGCGAATGAATTCCCGCATTTCTCTAATGCCGACTGGATCAAGTCCGTTTGTGGGCTCATCCAAAATCAGCACGTTCGGCTTGCCTAATAATGCTTGTGCAATCCCCAGGCGCTGCCTCATTCCAAGGGAATAGGTGCTTACCCTGTCGCCAATTCGATTTTGCAGACCGACAAGCTCTACTACTTCATCAATCCGCTCCATTGGAAGGCCGGGAACCATTCTCCAGAAATAGTGAAGGTTCTCAAGTCCCGTCAAATAAGGATACAGCTCTGGATTTTCAACAATACAGCCGATATTTTTGATCGCATTTGAAAAATCGGATTTAAGATCGTGGCCGCAGATGGTAATCCTGCCGGATGTCGCTTTAATCAATCCGACGAGCATGCGGATCGTTGTTGTTTTGCCTGCGCCATTCGGGCCCAGAAATCCAAATACTTCTCCCCTATGAAGCTGAAAAGAGATGTCTTTGATGATTTCTTTTTTGCCTATTTTCTTCCGGAGATTTTCAACAACCAATGTTTCATTTGAATTAGTCATCCTGATTATCCTCCCCGCTGAATACGATCAAAGATGACAGCCGTTCTCCTATCAGCTTGTAGCCTTCCGAATTGGGATGAAACTTGTCACTGTACAAATAATCGTTTACATTCTGCTCAAATAAATCAAATGTCGGGACCATGACAACTTTTGGATATTTCGCTGCAATTTCGGCAGAATCAAAATTCCATTGCCTTACAATGGCAGAAGTTTTTTTTGCATCCTCCAAATCATTAAAGGGATTGTAGAGACCTACGTAATAAACGGATGCTTCCGGATTAACCTTGCGTATTTCCTTAATGACTTTATCTAAGTTCTCTAAAAAAACAGCTTTAACTTGATCATTTTCCTCAGAAGATAAATGTTCAAGTGCTTGTCCGCCTTGAAAAAGGTCATTTCCCCCGATGGTCATGATAATTGCATCTGCCGTTCTGACCTGTCTTCTGATCTCAGGTTTTTGAAGCTGCTTGACTGCCTGATCCGAGACTTGGCCTTTGATCGCTAAGTTAGAAAGCTTAATCTCCCGCTCTGTTTTTTCTTTAAGATCATCTACTAAATAGCCAATATACCCTTTGCCTGACTGATCACCTGTTCCTCGTGTCAATGAATCGCCAAGCGCTACAATTTGATAGTCATCATCCATGCCGCTCACTTCAGCTTCAGCAGATGAATCCTGGTTCACTTGAGAATCCGGTTTGCTGAAAAAATAATCATTTATCGTCCAGCATAAGCCGAAAATCCATAATACTGTCGCGAGCACGGATAAGATAGCAATAAACTTCGCTGTGTTTATCTTCAAACGATCACCTTTTCTTCCTAATTAAAAACTTGTTACCCAACAATTTACATGATTTCAAAACATATAAGCAACTAAGAACGCTTCCATTTTCAGATAATCTGCAGGCTTGTTCAAGTAATTGCCATATTGATTTTTGTTTGTGCATAAAGAATTTTGCAGCTGATGCCCTGATTAATCAATCGGTACTCTCCCCGTTATTTATAAAGGAGTCAGCGTCGATAAAGGGAAATGAATATAAACCCTTACTTGCCCTACAGGCTTGTGCTGAAGGAACTCTGAGTTGAGCGTGAAAAGGTTCTCTTTATGTCATCAAACATCCAGCTTTTTCGTTCGGCAAAGCAAAAAAAGCCTGCCCGAATCCGAGCAGACTTTATGGTCTCAATTATTTATATATTTCTCAAAAACTTCTCCGAAATCTTTAATATGATATTGCTCGCGTACAGAGGTCATCCATGTAAAGCCAAAGTCGGTTAAATCTCTGTAAGTATCGGAGAGCTTGTTATGATCCGTTCTTGAATTTTGAAGGATGTTTACAGCTTTATCAAGACTGCTTGATGCCATATCTATGTATATAGCATTTTCATGTGATATTTCAGCTATGCGAAGAAGAGATTTATATAAATCCTTCAGCTGTTCAATCTGATCCTTCCTTACATCAATATCAAACCTCTGGCTGCCGAGGCTGAATTTAATTTCTACATCCATATCGATTTTTCCTGCTGTTTCAAGCAGAACATCTGAAAATTTATACTGGGCGTAGGGATAGCGTTTTAATGTTCTTTTAGAAGAAACGGCATTTGCCCCGTCTACATGAATAAAAGAAAGATTTGTAAAGCAGTATTCATCTGCCTTTGTCTTAATTAAAAAATAGATTTTCTCATTATCCTCATGCATCACATAATCATCTGCATCTGTTTTGTCATAATCAGCCGGACTGATAATTGTCCCAATATCGGATAACCCTAATGCCTCTGAAGCTAGTTTTTTAAACATGGCTTTTCATCCTTCCTTGTTTAGCATCTCCCTAATTTTAACAAGAGACTGTAAAATTGAAAACTGTTAATTATGCTTACAACTATTTGAACTGTATTTTCTGAAATAAAGAAAGACAATAAAATAGACGTACACGTATTTCCAGCTCTGCATATCCTATTGAATGAACCTTTCAGGGAGAACTTTAGAGTAGGCGGTCAAGCTATGAGCAATAAAGAAAAAGCGGTATTCGGAGCATGGATCCAGGCTATTGGAACAGTTACTGCAGCCGTTGGAAGTACACCCTCAAAAGTACTCACAGACCAGCAGCTTGAAAATTTAAATTTATGGGGAAATATCCTGCAGGGTACTGGTAACGCTATACTCGCCGATACAGAAGATACATTTACCTTAAATAAAATCGGCAATATGATTCAGGCAATCGGAAATACTACTGTAGTCACAGGAATCATCATTGATTTCAGCGAACGCACTCAAACACTCCTTGATGTTCAGGGTAATCTCCTTCAGGCAACAGGCGGCGGAGCGGCTCTTGCAGATGCATTTGGGGAGGAAAGATCGATTGAACAGTTATATTCGATCTACGGCAATCTTCTGCAAGTCATAGGGAATTCCATGCAGGCCATTGCTGGAGGCATGGAGCTGCGGAATGAAGATCCGGGAAACATCAACGTAGCCGGAAGCTGGATTCAGGCAATCGGTTCGATAATTTCAGCCATCGGAGAGACAAAATACTAAAAAGGACATCATTTCCTGGTGTCCTTTGCCCATTTTTCCCCTTGCCATTATAACTATATTGAATTAATACACGATATTGTATTTAATAGTGATAGAAGCTTACTAATGAGGTGTGAAGAATGAATAAGACAGTCAGTTCAAATTACATCCAGCAGCATCTTGCGAATGAAAGGACTTACCTTGCATGGATCAGAACTTCTATTGCAATTATCGGAATTGGATTTTTGATGACAAACATCCATTTCACCTTTTTGCCTAAGCTCTCCTCTCTTACTGATACCGTCACAATGGGCACTGGCATTGTTTCTATCATCTCAGGAATTGCGATTGTCCTTTTTTCCACGTATGACTATCTGAAAAAGATGAAACAGATTGATGCCCAGACGTTTGAGCCTTCAAAGAATATCGTTATTCTTCTCTCTTTTATTATTTTAATTTTCATTCTTGGATTTGCCTTTTATTTTATGATGATCATATAACAAAAAAGCAGCGGAAAAATCCCGTTGCTTTTTTTTATAAAATGTCCATCCAAATCTACAGGCTCTCATTCGCCCTTCAGATAAGAAACAGTCATTCCTTCTTCCACAAGCATTTCGCCTGTCATAATGGATGATCCTCCTTCTTACCAATAATTTTAAATGATCCTGGTTGTGAAATTATGTGAATTTGTGTTAATAATAGGTTATCCATTCATACAAAAGCAGGTGAAAAGATTGTTAGCACATGATCGTCATCAAAATATTTTGGAATATTTACGAAATAATAAATCATTAAAGGTCTCTTCGATCACCAAACTGTTCGGAGTATCTACCGAAACAGTACGCAGGGATTTAGAACATCTCGAGAAAGAAGGGTATTTACGAAGGGTAAGGGGAGGAGCAGTCTTAGACAATGTGAACAGCCAAGAAGTCAATTTCACATTGAGGGAAGCCAAAAACATTCAGGAAAAAAAGGAAATAGCAAAAATTGCTGTACAATATGTGACGGAAGGTCAATCCATTGCGTTGGATGTCAGTACAACTAATACTGAATTTGCGAAGGAATTAAAACAGAGGTTTCAGAGACTTACCGTTATCACAAATTCGTTAATCATTGCTAATGAACTTTCAGATATGCCTCAATATACAATTTTGATGCCCGGAGGTGTACTTCGAAATGAAGAATTATGCCTGGTAGGTCATTTAGCAGAGGAATTTTTCAAGGGGTTTCACATTGATACGTTTTTTATGAGTGTAAGTGGTATTTCTTTGACTGAAGGACTTACAGATTACGGGTTAGGAGAATACCAAGTGAAAATGAGTATGCTTGAAAACTCTCAAAATGTCATTGTGCTGGCTGATAGCAGCAAATTCGATGTTGCATCTTTGTTGAAAGTTTGTCATTTTGACAGAATCGAGCGCATTATTTCTGATTCCAAACTTTCAGAAAAAGTCCTGCAGAAGTACAAAAACGAAGGTATCGAAATTGCGAATAAGTCTATTATTGAGGAAAAGTGACTGTCCACTTTCCCTCTTTTTTTTGCCCTTTTCGTAAATATTGTTATCTAAAAAGGCCTCAGTCATCCTTTTTCAAAAATACCCCATCCCCCTCGCTTCAATAAATTCAACATTACTTGATAATATAGTTAATCCATAGAGTGTAAATATATAGAAAATTGTATAAATGTGTTGTTTTAAGTTTATTAACAAATATTCAACAATAATTTACACAATTATTAAATAAAATCAATAATCGATGAGTATTATTTATGGATGAAAGAGGTTTTTTGTGCAATAAAGTGTTATTTTGTTATTCAAAAACTGACAACTTAAAGGCCCAATTCAGCAGATGTATTTCTGTTTTTATTACCTGCTCTCACCTTTAATGTGGGACAAAAAAATAATTAATAGAGAATGAAAGGAAATGGCATTTTGGAAATTAAAGGGATTTTGTTTGATAAAGACGGAACGTTATTACAATTTAGGGAGATTTGGATTCAAATCTCTTATGAAATTATTGATGAGCTACTAAACAGGATAGAAGATAAGGGCAATACAACATTAAAAGAGAAGCTGTGTCATGGAATAGGGTTAAGAAACGGAATAGTTGATGAAAAAGGATATTTAGCTTGCGGAACATCATTAGATATGGCCGATGCATTTAATAAAATACTCCCAAAAGATATGCCGCATTTGCACCAGTGGCTGTCTGAGCGTTTGTTAGCAAAGACGAAAGAACATATAGATAAAATAAAACCGGTTTGCGACCTGTCACTGCTTTTTTCTTCCTTAACGCATAAGGGGATCATAGCAGGGATCGCTACGGCAGATGACTATGAGACTACAAAACTTTGTTTACAGCAATTAGGCATTTTAAATGATGTTCAATTTTTAGGAACAGCAGATTTATATAAAAAAAAGCCCTTTCCTGACGTGGTTGAAGAATTCTGCAAAAAGTTTCATCTAAAAAAAGAAGAAGTTGTCATTGTTGGAGATACAATCATTGATATGCAGCTGGCTAAAAATAGCAGTGCTCGTTTCGGAGTAGGTGTTTTGTCAGGAGTTGGTTCTTATCAAGAACTATATCAGCTAGCTCACTTTGTTATTCCGAGTGTCGATTATCTTATTGATGGAAATGACAGGTTCATCTGGGAGTAAAGTTTATGTCATCTATACCTAATAGGGCAAGTCCATAAATTAGGATGAGAAGGAGGTGATCGGTCACTGGCATCTCAACAAGCAAATGATTGAGTTATTACAAAATATTACTTAAGTTTCAAGGAGTTTAGTTTTAACATACCGCACCATTGAAAAACTATTTCAGAATGAGAAGAAAGTGTTTATTACAGCCGTGACTTCTGCTGAAAGCATGAATCAGTAAATTTGCAGAGCCGGAAAGAAAAAACGATATCAATGAATGAAACGTTTTGACTACACTAAATTTCATGAAAAGAGGAGTAAATCAATGAGCAATGATCAATCACAAAATAAAACAGAAGAATTATCGCATGTTGATACTTTTAACCAAGGAATGGACCGACGCAGCTTTATCAAAAAGACAACTGGAGTGGCCGGAGTTGCTTTAGGTTTAACTCTTGCAAGCTCACTGCCTGGCATACCAGTAAATGCAGCATCAATCACTTCCAGCCCTTCCTTTTTAAATCCAAAAGGAAAAAAACCTAATTTAATATTTCCAGTTATAAGCGATGTTCATATCAATGCGGACAGTAATAACACATTAGAAAAATTCACCACTACTCTAGAACAATTAAACCGGGCAGTGCCAAAGCAGCACGCTTTTGTAGTTGTTGGTGATTTAACAGATAATGGTGTTACTGCAGAGTATGACAAGTTTATGTCTGCTTACAATACCAAAAAACAATCTAAAGCAGTTTCTATGTTTGCAATCGGAAATCATGACTACTGGAATGGATTATCAGTAACTGACGCTCAAAAAAGGTTTTTCGAGAAAACAGGAATGAAATCTATTTACTATCACAAGGTAATCAAAGGCTATCATTTTATTGTTTTAGGCACAGAAGATGGCAGAACAGAAGGAACATTTTCACAAAAGCAAATTGATTGGCTTGGTGAACAATTAAGGCAAGCAAACGCTGATGATCCAAAAAAACCAATTTTCGTCTTCCACCATCAGCCTATCAAAGATACCATTTATGGAAGCGAATGGGGCTTCTCAGAAAACAAAGACCTTTTTTACAATACGCTGAAAGAATATCCGCAAGCCATTACTTTTTCCGGTCACACACATTACCCTTTAGATGATCCAAGAATTATCCATCAAAAAGATTTTACTACTATTGGGACTTCTACAGGTGCTTACCTGTGGCTTGATAGCGGAAGAATTCAGGGAGAAGTGCCTGAAGGAGCAGATATACTGAATCAAGCTCTTGTGGTAGAGGTTTATGACAACAAAGTTTTGCTTCATCGCCGCGATATTCATAAAAATGCTTGGACAGGGGAACCATTTGAGATTAGCTATCCTGCTGATAAGCGTAAATTTAAATATACAGAAGATCGAGACAAAAATGCACCTTTCTTTAAGCCAAATTCAATGCTTGCCATTGATCATGAAAAAACGACGGCTGCCAGTTTAGCAATCATGTTTACTCAAGCTAAAGATAATCTTCTCCTGCACGACTATAAAGTAGTAGTGAAAAAAGCAGAAACAAAGGAGATTGCTAAACAATTCCTTGCGTTCTCAGAGTTCTACAAAGATCCTGTACCAAATCCATTGACATTGCCAATCGACGGATTGCTCCCTAATACATTATATGAGATTGAAGTACATGCCCTTGATGCATATGGAAATGTAAGTAGAAATTCTTTGAAAGTATTAGGAAAAACATTGGACGGGGTGGTTAAAGATATAACGATTACCTTATCCAAAAATGAGTTAAATGGTGTAGATGATACTGTGGAAGTTTCGGTTGAAAATGCCAGAATCCCTAACGGTGACTGGATTGGTATATATGAAGTAAATGAAAAACCGGGAGATATTGCTTCAATATGGTGGATGTATACTAAAATAACAGATGGAACATGTAAATTTACTTATGACCCAAAAAACAATGCAAATCCAGGCAGATACAAAGAAGGTGCTACATATAAATTCGTCTATTTCTATGGCAGCGGATATGAGTCTGCAGCTTCAACAACATTCACAGTAGGAAGTAAAGAATAGTATTAGTAATATCTTAAAATTTAAAATATAGAACTGTATATAAGATCATTAATCATATTTCAAGGAGGGAACAGCATGTTTCAAAATATCGGCATACCCGGATTAATCTTAATTTTGATCATTGCTCTCATCATATTTGGTCCATCTAAGTTACCTGAAATTGGACGGGCCTTTGGCAGCACACTGCGCGAATTTAAAAGCTCTGCTAAGGATTTAATTTCAGACGATAAAGAAAAGGAACAATCCAAATAAAATGGAACTTTCATCAGTGGAGCTTTTGCTACACCCCCACTGATGGTTTGTTGAGCAAACGGACCTTTGCGGCAATTTACCCAACCTTCGATTCACTTTCATTAGGACACTGCCCGTTAATATAGGATAACTGGTTTGAAGATGTGAGCAGAAAGCTTACATCTTCCACTTTTTTTGAAATGAGAAAATCTGTATCTAATCAAAAGCATCCCTTTGGGGTATATGCAACCAATAGTGTCCCTATGAAATGCTGCCCTTCTCCTATTAATCCTCCTGATGCAGTTCTATATCCTCAACAAATCACCATAATATGCAACAGCGAAGCTTATTATATACCTCCAATAAGTTGCTTTACCTTCCATCCAAATTTTACTACATTTAAATATTTGAATATTTCGATATTTATCTTTATAATAGAAAAAAGGGTAAGGAGATGAGTGCTTATGGAAAAAAAGTATTTGCTTAATCCCCCACAACAACCTGAAGTAAAAATCCTGGATTCTTTATTCGCCGAAATGGTGTTAGACAAAGCTCTTCTTAATTTCCGTAAAGAGCAAATCCAAAAAGAAATTGATCACTCGCTACAAAATAAAAACAAAGAAGAATTCATGCGATTAACTGAGGAATTAAAGAATATTTCCTAACTGCTGTATATATTTCGGGTAGATAAAATGTTCAAACTATAAAAAAAGGGAAGAAGGTAGAAATACTTCTTCCCTTTTTTCATTAACTGAAAGAACTCATTCCTTTATGGACCAAACTACAATAATGATATTTCCCCCTTGATTAATTCGTTTAATTAACTCTTCAAGCCAATAAATTGTGTGCTCTATTCTAGTTGAAACATAGCCTCTCATAAATTCTGCAAACTTCTCGTGTTCTTTGTCTATCTGAAACTGCTTTTCAACATTGCTGATTTACTCTGCTGTAATGGGATGTTTTTATACAAATTAATATATTTAATCCAGAATTTAGTAGTGATATAAAACAGGAATAAAAATGTGGTTTACGTCAGTCTCGGCTAATTACGGTACAGCAAACCGATGACGTTGAGTACTCATTGAGTGCGTATGATTCCCCTTTTCTGGCTCAACCCTGAATTTGGGTACTCATTGAGTGCGTATGATTCCCCTTTTCTGGCTCAACCCTGAATTTGGGTACTCATTGCTTGCGTATGATTCCTCTTTTCTGGCTCAACCCTGAATTTGAGTACTCATTGAGTGCGTATGATTCCTCTTTTCTGGCTCACCCCTGAATTTGGGTACTCATTGAGTGCGTATGATTCCCCTTTTCTGGTTCACCCCTGAATTTGGGTACTCATTGCTTGCGTATGATTCCTCTTTTCTGGCTCACCCCCTGAATGAAGGTAAAAAAATTCAAAGGTTATCATCTTAAGAGAAAATAATATTCAAGCAGAATCCCTATACGCAGACATAGAGATTCTGCTTTTTTCAATCATCGATCTGCTTTAAAAAAGTTAAGAGCTTTTCCATCCAGCGAATATTTTGCTCTGCTTGGCTAAATGCATGTTCACTAATAAATTGTACAGACTTCTGCTGTTTTTCACCGAGGAGTGCAAGACGTTTTTTGATTTCTTCTTTATTTTTAGTCTCTCTATATTGAGTCCATCTTTTCTTTTCTTGTTTGATAGCATCCTCTAGATAAAAAGCGGCTTTAACTGGATCAATATATTTCAACAGATAAATGGATATGTATAGGTCTTCTACCTTTGAAACTTTTTTATAACTGCTGTAAATCTCTTGTTCAAGAAAATGTCTTCCATCCTGAGTAATCCTGTACAGGGTTTTGTTTGGACGATTTTCTTTCTGAATGGATTCGACAGGTTCAATGAATCCTTTTTTCTTCAGCGCCTCAAAGTTATAGTAAAATTTTCCTTCACTCATTTTATTTATAGGTAGTGCATCAAGCAAAATTTTCTTTAATTTGTAAGGATGACTATTTTCATCGGCTAAACTCCCGAGTATAAATAATGAAAGAGACAAGAGGAATTCTCCTTTCAGATAAAAATTCTTTAAACCCTTAAATTTTATCATATTAAGCTTCGTCATACTTCCGCTTTATACAATCGAATCGTTCCATTTTCTTATTATGTATAGCTGTTGACATCATCGAAGACCAGAAATCAACGCTAATTAAAACCGAATTCCAACCATATGCAGGTTCCATGTCCTATTTCCATTTACTCTATAAAAATTACTCTGATTAGAGTAATGTGGAATTAGGGAGTGGTCACACCGGTATGATACTTTATTAAAAAGTAAAGGCAAGTTGTGTAATCCATTTTGAAGGAGGAATAGAATTATTATGAATAAAGAAGTCATTCCAATTAAAGAAATCACAAATTTCCAGTCACGTGCAGAGGAATTTTTTCCGATTGATTGGTATAAAGAAATGTTGCACCATCATCCTGTTTATTATCATGAAAAAACAAATACATGGAATGTGTTTAAATATGAAGATGTTAAACAGGTTTTAAGCAACTATGAATTCTTTTCAAGTGAAGGATCTAGAACAACTATTTTTGTTGGAGCTAATAACAAACAAGAAAAGCCTTCTCCTATAAACATTACAAATATGGACCCTCCTCAACATAGGAAGAGTCGCTCTTTATTGGCAGCAGCTTTCACTCCCCGCAGCTTGAAAAACTGGGAACCTCGTATTCAACAGATTGCAGCTGAACTTGTAGAAGACATAAAAGAGAACTCTGATGTTAATATAGTTGAAGCCTTGGCGTCTCCTTTACCCAGTCTAGTTATAGCCGATTTATTTGGGGTACCAATACAAGATAGGCATCAATTCAAAAAATGGGTTGATATCCTTTTCCAACCTTACGACAAAGAAAGGCTGGAAGAAATTGAACTAGAAAAACAAAACGCCGCAAACGAATATTTCCAATATCTCTACCCTATAGTTGTTCAAAAACGTTTGAATCTTTCTGACGATATTATCTCTGACTTAATCCAAGTTGAGGTAGATGGTGAAAAGTATACGGATGAGGAAATAGTGCAGGTCACAATGTTGCTTTTAGGTGCGGGTGTTGAAACAACCAGCCATGCGATCGCCAATACTTTCTATTCATTTCTCTATGATGATGAGTCATTATATGGGGTGCTAAAAAATAATTTGGAATTAGTGCCGCACGCAGTTGAAGAAATGCTCCGATACCGTTTTCAAATGTCACGAAGAGATCGTACTGTAAAACAAGACAATAATTTATTAGGCGTTGAGTTAAAAAAAGGAGACGTAGTCATCGCGTGGATGAGTGCATCCAACATGGATGAAAATATGTTTGACGATCCTTTCTCTCTAGACATTCATCGTTCAAACAATAAAAAGCATTTGACATTCGGAAATGGTCCACATTTCTGTTTAGGTGCACCTCTTGCACGATTAGAAATGAAAATTGCACTTGAGGCATTCTTACAAAAGTTTTCTCGTATCGAACCAGTAAATGAGTTTGAATTAGAAAAAAATTTAACTGCTTCAGCTACGGGACAGTCCTTAACTTATCTACCGATGAAGGTTTACAAGTAAGGATTAAGATATGTTAGTGGAATTTGGGAGCATCAGATCACTTCTGTTGTTCTCTTTTTTATTGATTCTGGTTAAATATCCTTTTTCAACTAAAGTATCAACTAAAAGCAAGTTCAATCGAAAAAAACTATGAATCACATTCCAACTGAAATGTAATCCATAGTTCCTTAAGTTAATGACATTGATTACCAAATCGGTTTTGCTTCAGAATCTACTCTTTTACTGTGAATTATATCTATGGGCTTTATTCTTTTAATTTCTCCTCCTGAGAAAGAGCACTACAAGCTGTAAATTCTTCTAAAGCATGCATGGCAAACCTCGCGTTGGGATAAGTGATCGAGCCGCCACCAATCACACCAATTTTGAGGGTTTCCATGGTTTCGTCGATGGTTGCCCCCGGCATTTAAGCAGCCTTCCATGTGATAGCAAATGCATTCATCGCAGCGGCTGACTATTGATATGGCTAATCCCATAGTGGTGTCCTTACCCTAACTGGCGTTTAAATGCTTTACTGGCGAAGAAGTAAGCGATGACCATGATTCCGACGCACCAGGCAAGCGCGATCCAGATGCCGTTGCCAACAGACCCATCATACAAGAGGGCACGAATCGCATTCACGATTGAAGTCACGGGCTGGTTCTCAGCGAACGCACGGACAATTTTAGGCATGGTTTCGGTGGGGACAAAGGCCGAACTGATAAACGGCAGGAAAATCAGCGGGTACGAGTAGGCTGTCGCCCCTTCCATAGACCTCGCTGTCAATCCGGGAATGACCGCCAGCCATGTCAGCGCCAGCGTAAACAGCCCGAGTATCCCGGCTACCGCGAGCCAATCCAGGATATCAGCGCTGGAACGGAAGCCCATCAAGAGCGCGACGAGGATAACCACCACGATAGTAAGCGCATTGGAAACAAGCGAGGTCAACACGTGAGCCCACAATACCGACGAGCGTTTGATGGGCATGGTAATGAAACGCGCCATCAGCCCGCTCTTTACATCCGTAAACAGCCGGACGGAAGTGTAAGCGACGCCGGATGCGATAGCCATCAGCAAGATTCCCGGCAATAAATAATTGACGTAGTTGTCCGTGCCTGTCTCTATGGCGCCGCCAAATACGTAGACAAACAGCAGCAGCATCATAATCGGCGTAATCGCCACCGTGATAATCGTATCCGGGCTGCGCGTGATGTTGCGCATTAAACGCCCTAGTAATACCCCTGTTTTGCTTTTCATTTACTTCTCCTCCTTTTTGCCGATGATCGCGAGGAAAATTTCCTCCAATGTCGGCTGCTTTTCGATGTACTCCACTTTCGCCGGCGGGAACATCTCTTTGAGTTCGTTAAGGGTACCGGTCGTGATGATTTTTCCGCCATGCAGGATGGCGATACGGTCCGCCAGTTGTTCGGCTTCCTCCAGGTACTGGGTCGTCAGCAAGATGGTCGTGCCGCCGCCGGCAAGCTCCTTGACGGTATCCCAGACTTCAATCCGCGCTTCGGGGTCAAGCCCTGTCGTCGGTTCGTCGAGAAAAATGACTGATGGCGTCCCGATCAGGCTCATGGCGATGTCAAGCCGGCGCTTCATCCCGCCGGAATATTGGTCCGCCCGGCGGTTGGCTGCATCGGTCAGGCTGAATCTTGCAAGCAGATTGTCGGCGACTTGAGCGGGATTGGAAACTCCCCGCAACTTGGCGATCATCATCAGGTTTTCCCGCCCGGTGAGCATGCCGTCTAAAGCTGCGAACTGCCCTGTCAGGCTGATGCTCTGGCGAACATGATCCGGTTGACGCTGGACGTCAAAGCCGCTAACACCTACTTCGCCGCCATCGGCCTTCATCAGCGTCGAGAGGATGTTGACCGTCGTCGTCTTGCCCGCTCCATTTGAGCCCAGCAGTGCGAAAATTTCGCCGCGCCGCACCTCAAAATCCACCCCCTTTAAGACTTCCTTGTCTTTAAAGGATTTTTTTAACCCTTTTACAGAAATCGCTGCATTGCTCATACTTTTTTCCTCCTTATAATAAGCGCCTTGCGGAGCTAGATTGCCTATACTCTACTATTTAGTCTGACTGATAATCAGTATAACTTATTACTGGTTGAAAATATAACTGAATAACGAAGGTGGCAATTCACATTTGTAACCAGCTATTCAGTCGGTATTATCTATTGAATTTATTTTTTTCCCAATCGCTTCTTGATACTCTGATTCAAATCTTCACGATACTTGGCGACATAGGTTTTAGCGTTTGCCACTAGTTCGTCGGCAAAGGACGCCACGTCGTCCCCAGTGATTTCCAGCACTTGTCTGCCTTCTGCCGCACCGGCTTCGAACAACTCGATTAATTCATACTGTATGTGCAGCATATCCATCCCGCTGCCCGCTGAGAAATTCCACATGTAGTTTTGAATTTTCTTAAATACAAACTGGTAGTCCTCTGGCAGGGCTTCAACCCGTGCCATCATCATTTTGTACTCTTTTTTATCACCAATCATTTTTTTGAACATTTCCATCATGTTATTTTTCCTCCTTTTTAATAAAGCTGAACAAGACACTCCAAAAATATCGTACGGAATATCTTATGAAGCTAGATTGACTTCAAGACGTTGATTTTTGATGATACAAAATCCCATTTTTTCCAAAAAAATTCAAGTTCCTGGCGGCCAGCCTCATTAAGTGAGTAAAACTTGCGGGGCGGCCCCATATCTGACGGTTTCTTTTCTACGTTCACCAGTTTTTTCTTTTCTAATCGCACGAGGATGGTGTAGACAGTCCCTTCCACGACTTCGGTAAACCCAAGCTGATTCAGGCGGCGGGTGATCTCGTAGCCATAGGTTTCATGGCGGCTGATGATTTCCAGCACACAGCCTTCCAGCGAACCCTTCAGCATTTCAGTTAAATTTTCCATGTTCAGCGCCTCCTCTATTCTTTCCGACTTATATTCAGTATAACTTAGTACTAAAGAAAATTTTTACTGAATAGCTTTTGGGAAATCACGCCTTCCAGCGAACCCTTCAGCATTTCAGTTAAATTTCCCATGTTCAGGGCCTCCTCTATTTTGTCTGACTTATATTCAGTATAACTTAGTACTAAAGAAAATTTTTACTTAATAGCTTTTGGGAAATTACGCTATTAAGTATTGCTTATTACAAGTACATTGTAACACCGAGTAGCAGGGGTGTCAACTATTTTTCTTGAAATATTTTTGCAACTTCACTATTCAGTGGTGTTGGTATCCAGTGTGACCTACTACAGGTATATCGTAACACGTAGTAGGTTGACAGTCAACTGGCTTTTCTAAATATTTTTAAAACCAGCTATCCCCATTGGATACAGCCGATTTTCATTATGGAGCTTTTACTTCCTCCTATGCTTCTTTCAAAATGATTACACCGCGGATTATTCCCCTCCAGCAGCTGTATATGTAGGTTCCCGGTTTCTCTGGTGTGAAAACGATGAGGTTTTATCCTACTTTCAGTGACCAATTCCTTCCGAATTAAACTTTCAAGTTTTTATTAAACTGTCTTATGTTTACAATGATTGATGTGTAATTTACAACAAAATAAAAAGAGCACCTAGTCATTAGTTAGGTACTCAATGTTAATTAGTTAAATTAAAGTAATTTAAAGAATATTTTTGCCGAAAGTTTTAAGTATATCTTTACCTATCCGGCAGTATTATGGGTAAAAATCACACATTGTTATTTTTTCACCAAAATATGTATGGTGGAGACGGTGGGAGTCGAACCCACGTCCAGAAACATCGCCACTAAAGCGTCTACGAGTGTAGTTGATATATTCGCAGTTCGCTAACTCTTATGCCTATCAACGGGCGTCGGAGCAGCTAGTCTGATTGGTCTCTTCCTTTATCCCCAGACGGAGGCATCAGGCGTAGCCCACTTAGAGTGAGTCCCTTACCCTACCACATGGGCGATGGAGGGAGGAACCGCTATAGTCTGTTATTAAGCAGCTAAAGCGAAGTTGTTGTTAGATTTGCCAGTTATTATTGGCGTGACGTTTTAACGAGGACGATCCCCTCGACTCGCAACTAAAGCTCGAACTATCCCTGTCGAATCCGTAACGTCCCCATGATTGTAAGATCGGCATGGAAGTTAATCCAGCTTCACTATGGGAAGTCCCTTAAAGGGAAACGGAAACGCTCATGAAAGATCAGAGCGGATATGAAATTGTGCTGTTTGTCTTACAAGTTCTATTATATCAGATAGGAACAAGAAATCAATTGTAAGTTATTGTCAATCAGTAGTCCTTCTGACGGTCGCGGAAAGCTCGTTCCACTTCGCGTTTCGCTTCTTTTTTCTTCAAGTCTTCACGTTTGTCATATTTCTTTTTACCCTTGCCTAAGCCAAGCAAAACCTTAGCAAAACCGTTTTTCAGGTAAACTTTCAAGGGAACAAGCGCATAGCCCTCTTCTTTTGTAAGTCCGATCAGCTTGCTGATTTCTTTGCGGTGAAGCAATAGCTTTCTTGTTCTAAGGGGCTCATGATTATAGCGGTTGCCTTGTTCGTATGGCGAGATATGCATGTTATGAAGGAAAACCTCTCCCTGCTGCACTCTTGCGAAAGCGTCCTTTAAGTTAACGCGTCCAGCACGTATGGCTTTAATTTCCGTCCCCTGCAAAACAATGCCTGTTTCATACGTTTCTTCAATCGAATAGTCATGATTTGCTTTTTTATTTTGAGCAACGACTTTTCCAGATCCTTTAGGCATGCTGCATCCCCTTTCTCTCTCTATAACGATAGGCTATATTTTAACAAAATATGAATGGAAAAGGAAGCCCAGAGAGGCTCCCATCCTAAATGTTTTCTATTTAACGTTTTTTCTTTTTTACTTTTCGTTTACTTGCAGGAGCATTTTGAAACGATTTTTTCTTCTTTTTCTTTTTATTCGGATTTTGATTGCTCCAGCCATCATCAATACTGCCGCTTCGCTCTGCAGGTTTCTTGCCTTCATCTGATGATTTTCTTCTGCCTCTGCCCTCTTTAGCACCGCTTCTTTTGCCGCGGTCTCCTTTGATTACTTTAGGAGCATCACTTGGCTGGCGGCGTCTTGTCCCTTTCATGCCGACAATTTCGAAATCTACAGCACGTTCATCTTTGTTTACATTCACAACGCGTACTGTAATCTCATCACCGATGCGGTAGACGTTACCTGTCCGTTCGCCGATCATCGCATAATTCCGCTCATCATAACGGTAATAGTCGTCGGTCAGATAGCTGACGTGAACAAGACCTTCGATTGTATTAGGAAGCTCAACGAACATTCCAAAGTTCGTTACTGAGCTGATAATCCCGTCATATTCTTCCCCGACTTTATCAAGCATGTATTCCGTTTTCTTCAGGTCATCTGTTTCACGCTCAGCATCAACTGCCCGGCGTTCCATATTCGATGATTGATCCGCGATCATGTCCATTTTTTCTGCCCATTTTGTTTTTGTTGCTTCATCCACCTTGCCTTCAATTAAGTAGGTGCGGATTAAGCGATGGACAATTAAATCCGGATAACGGCGGATCGGTGATGTGAAATGAGTATAGAACTCCGTTGAAAGACCAAAATGCCCCAGACTTTCCGGATCATATTTAGCCTGCTTCATCGATCTCAGCATGACAGTGGATATAACCATTTCCTCAGGCTGTCCCGCTACATCATCTAAAATATCCTGTAGGGCACGAGGGTGAATTGTGTTTGCTGTTCCTTTTACGGCGTATCCAAAGTTCGTTACAAATTCCAGGAATCGCTGCAGTTTTTCTGCATTAGGTTCTTCATGTATGCGGTAAATAAACGGCACATTCATCCAATGGAAATGCTCTGCGACTGTTTCGTTTGCAAGCAGCATGAATTCTTCAATCAAACGTTCAGCAACAGTGCGTTCACGTATGACAACATCATGAGGCTTTCCTTCTTTATCAACCAGCACTTTTGCTTCTTTAAAATCAAAGTCAATTGCCCCGCGGGTCATCCTTTTATTCCGGAGTATTTGCGCAAGCTTTTCCATCCTTTGAAACATTGGTACTAGCGATTCATATTTCTCAAGCAGTTCTGGCTTTTGATCAACCAGTATTTCCTTTACATCAGAATATGTCATGCGCTCTGTCGTTTTGATTACGCTCTGGAAAATTTCGTGCTTTACAACTTCCCCTTGACTGTTGATTTCCATCTCACAAGAGAGCGTCAGGCGATCCACCTTTGGATTAAGGGAACAAATGCCATTTGATAAACGGTGCGGAATCATCGGAATAACGCGGTCAACTAAATAAACGCTCGTTGCGCGCTCTAATGCTTCCTTATCAATTGGAGAGTTCTCTGTTACATAGTGACTGACATCCGCGATATGAACTCCTAATTTGTAATTTCCATTTTCAAGCTCTGTAACGGTAACTGCATCATCCAGATCTTTTGCATCCGCACCGTCAATTGTGACAATGACCTCATTGCGAAGATCCCTGCGGCCCTTGATATCTTCTTCACTGATTGTTTCAGGAACATCATTGGCCTGTTCTAATACTTCTACCGGGAAAGCCTGCGGAAGACCATGCTTATGAATAACAGATAGAATATCAACGCCTGGATCGTTTTTATGTCCAAGAATCGCAATGACTTCTCCTTCTGCACTCATTCTTCCTTCTGGGTATGTTGTCAGGTGAACAACCACTTTGTGTCCTTCAATTGCTCCATTTGAAGCTTTTTTAGGGATGAAAATATCATTTGGAATCTTTTTATCATCGGGGATGACAAAACCAAAGTTTTTACTCTCTGTATAAGTTCCGACAACCTCTTTCAGACCGCGCTCTACAATGCGGATTACTGTGCCTTCCTGTCTGCTCCCGCTCGATTCGGTGCTGACTCTGACCAGGACAGTATCCCCGTGCATGGCGTTATTTAGCTCACTCGGCGGAATAAACACATCTCCTTGATTTGGATCCTCTGTAATAACAAATGCAAATCCTTTAGCATGTCCGCTGACTTTTCCTCGAATTAAATTCATTCGTTCCGGCAAGCCGTAGCGGTTGCTTCTTGTGCGCACAATCAGACCTTGTTCCTCCATCATCACAAGAGCTTTTACAAACTCCTTGAATTCAGAAGAATCCTCAATTCCAAACGCTTCTTCAAGCTCCTGAACGGTTAAAGGCTTGTATGCTTCTTCTTTCATAAAAGAAAGCAGTTTATCAATATGTATCTTCATATTATTATCCATTTGCGTCCCTCCTTTTGGGATTATTGCCAATCAAGACTTTCTAAAAACTCATGCACATCTGCATGGAGCTGATCGCGCTCTTTATCCAGTGTGATGACATGTCCTGATTCTTCGTACCATTTTAAATACTTGTTATTAGATTCTACTTCGTTATAAATAATATTTGCACTATCTGTATTAATCATGTGGTCATGTCTTGCTTGAGCGACAAATGCCGGCGAATAAACCATATCCACATTATTTCTTACATCTGCAATCAGTTCCTGAAGAGCCCTAAGAGTATTCATTGGCGTTTTTTCAAATTGTTTCATTTCCTCTTCGATTTCTGCTTCTGATTTTCCTTCGAATTTCTTAAAGTTGCGGGCATACTCTAAAATCCCCTTGTACATCACATCTTCACTCTTGATATACATAGGGGCACACATCGGAACAATACCCTTTACAGGTACAGTGTAACCCAATTTGACAGAAAACACACCGCCAAGGGATAAACCGGCAACCGCGATCGATTTATGCCCGCGCTCTTTCAGCAGATTATAGCCGTCCATCACGTCCTTCCACCAATCTTCAGGACCAGTGTGAACAAGCTCTTCAGGCGGTACACCATGGCCTTTGTATTGAGGGGCGTGACAAGTATACCCTCTCTCATTCAAATAGCGTCCAAGCATCCTTACGTCAGCTGTGTTGCCCGTAAAACCGTGCAGAAGCAGGACGGCACGGTCTCCGCCTTCAAATGTAAATGGTTTTGGCCATACTCTCTTCATTTTAAAAACTCCTTTTATGTAAGTATCTTTTTATAATGTTCCATCATCTGTTTCTATTTAAACAAACGTTTGATTAAAGGGCAAAAATGTTGAATCATTAAGGGATTCTGGATAAATGACAAAAGGGAGTCTGATAAGAATCAGACCCCCATTCGATCAATGTCATGTATTAAAATCCAGCGTACGAAACCGCAATCGTCAGTATAAAAAAGAGAACTGATAACACGACTGTCGCACGATGAAGCACCAAATCCATTCCGCGTGCTTTTTGTTTCCCGAAAAGCTGTTCAGCTCCTCCGGAGATAGCACCTGATAAACCAGCACTTTTCCCTGACTGAAGTAAAACAACAGTAATAAGAGCAATACTTACAATTACAAGTAATGTGATTAATAAAATGTGCATGGACGACACCTCCTAAAACCCGGTTAGCATTATTTTCAATTTACCATATTGAAAGCCAAATGTCACTATCATTCGAATGTATGTCCCATCTTTATTCTTAGCCTCACGAAACAATTCTTTTGAGGGAAAAGCTTCTTATATGATATGCTACTTAGATAGTTTGGCAGAAAGAAGGGAAAACCTTGAAGAACACGCGCATCTATCTTATCTTGATCGGTGTTATGCTCATATGGGGACTTAACGTGCCTTTACTCAAAATCATTGTTGAAAGCTTTATGCCTGTTACGGTAACAGCCGTACGAATTTTTACTGCAAGTATTTGTGTACTCATTATCTTATCCTTTTTAAAACTTCTTCGCAAACCGACTGCCAAGGAAACGATGTATATTGCAGGCGGCGGCCTGCTGAACGTTGTGTGCCATCACTATTTCCTTTCAGTAGGACTGACAATGACCACTTCTACAAATGGAGGCTTGATACTTGGCCTTGGTCCTATGCTTACAGCCATCTTATCCATTCTCTTTCTGAATCAAAGACTGACAGTCATACGATTTACAGGTTTTGTGCTGGGACTGACTGGAGTAGGATTTACCATTTTAGCAGGAAGCAAAGGCATCAGCAGCATGAATACGGGAGATATCTATATCTTCATATCTATTTTCACACAGGCCTGCAGCTTCATTATTATTAAAAAAGCGTGCCGGACACTTGATCCTCGCTTAATGACAGGCTATATGCTTTTCTTCGGCTCAATGATCCTATTTGTCATCAGTTTGTTTACTGAACCTGAAGGAATAAAGAGCCTCTTTCATGGTACACCTGCTGTATGGGGAGTCTTTTTCGCATCAGCCATTCTCGCAACCGCGATCGGGCATATGACATATAATTTTGCAATTGGAATGGTCGGTCCTGCAGAAACATCCATCTTTATGAATCTGAGCACATTTTTTGCTCTCGCAGGATCTGCTCTTATTTTAAAAGAAGCCATTTTGCCTTCTCACTTAGTCGGACTTTGCTTCATTGTTACTGGCGTCATCTTGGGGTCAGGAGCCTATGAAGAATTCAGGTATCGTCATAAACTCAACAAACATGAAGCTTCGTCTTCTGGTTAAACAGCGTCTTTTTTTTAGGATGCTGTTTTTTTATTGGATGGATATGAGAATTGCCGCTGAAAAATTGGATTTTGGAGATTTGCGGTATTTTTATGCTCATTTTATGATGTGATAAAGGAGGTATCATAATTGATAATGAAAGAGAGATGTGAACCATTAGAGTTAAAGATTTATAAGAGCTTGAGTTCTCGAATGGATCTGGTTCCAAAAGACAAAACTCACTTTGATAACCTTTTGAAAGGGTATGAAGGGGAGAAGAGGTTTGATGATTGGATTAACGCAAGTGAGAGTGATGGGGTCCTTTTGAATGACCTTTTGTTTGAGACAAACAATACATTTTATCAGATAGATTCCTTGTACGTTGCTCCTCACACAATTTACCTTTTCGAGGTGAAAAACTATGCAGGAGATTTCTTTATTGAAGGAGAGAAATGGTATTCATCTTCAAAGCTCGAAATCAAAAATCCCATTTTACAGCTAAAAAGAAACGAATCTTTGTTCAGGAGATTGCTGCAGGAAAATAAATTCTCGTTTTCAGTTGAAGCGTATGTTGTGTTTATAAACCACGAATTTCATCTTTATCAAGCTCCCCCTACTTTACCAATTATTTATCCTTCCCAATTAAATCGTTATGCAGAGAAATTTAATAAAAACGCGATAGCTTCAAACGGGGTTTACCCGAAGCTTGCGGAAAAGCTTTTGTCACTTCACATGAATGAATCTCCTTACTCGCGCTTGCCAGAGTATAGGTATGAAGAAGTTAGAAAGGGGATTGTTTGTGGGAAATGCGGAAAATTAAATCTTTCGTTATATAAAAAAACACTATTGCTGTGCAGTGATTGTAACGAAACGGAGATCTATAAGGAAGCTGTTTTAAGGTGCGTGAATGAATTCAAACTGCTTTTCCCTGACAAGAAAATAACCGCGGACCAAATAGACGATTGGTGTGGAAATATAAAGAATAAAAGATCGATTCAAAGAATTCTCAGGGAGAATTTTGTTAGAGTCGGGCATGGAAAAACTACTAATTATGCGGATGTACAATGATAAAGTTAAGTTTGTTTTTTCTATTTTATAATTGGCGCACTTCCTCCCTGCCGGAGTGCCTTCTTTGGCTGCTAACTCCTTTTTGGCGCACTTCCTCCCTGCCGGAGTGCCTTCTTTGTGCTGCATACTTCGTTTTGGCGCACTTCCTTCCTGCTGGAGTGCCTTCTTTGTGCTGCATACTTCGTTTTGGCGCACTTCCTTCCTGCCGGAGAGCATTCTTTGTGCTTTAAACTTCGTTTTGGCGCACTTCCTTCCTACCGGAGAGCTTTCTTTGTGCTGCTAACTCCTTTTTGGCGCACTTCCTTCCTGCCGGAGTGCATTCTTTGTGCTTCAAACTCCGTGTTGCCGCACTTCCTCCCTGCAGGAGTGCCTTCTTTGTGCTGCTAACTCCTTTTTGGCGCACTTCCTTCCTGCCCGAGAGCCTACATTGTGCTGCTAACTTCGTTTTGGCGCACTTCCTTCCTGCCGGAGTACCTTCTTTGTGCTGCAAACTCCTTTTTGGCGCACTTCCTTCCTGCCGGAGTGCCTTCTTTGTGCTGCAAACTCCTTTTTGGCGCACTTCCTTCCTGCCGGAGTGCCTTCTTTGTGCTGCTAACTCCTTTTTGGCGCACTTCCTTCCTGCAGGAGTACCTTCTTTGTGCTGCAAACTCCTTTTTGGCACACTTTCTTCCTGCCGAAGAGCCTTCTTTGTGCTTCAAACTCCATGTTGCCGCACTTCCTTCCTGCCGGAGTGCCCTCTTTGTGCTGCTAACTCCGTTTTGGCGCACTTCCTTAAGGTCGAAGGACTCTATTTTTGCTGCATTCACCATATTATTGGAGGCGAAGTCCTTTTCACCACAAAAAAACCGCCCGGAAACAAAATCCCGGGCGGTTTTCATACATACAAATTATTTTCTTAAGTTGTAGAAAGTGTGGATTCCATCGTATCTAGCTGTGTCACCAAGCTGATCTTCAATGCGAAGAAGCTGGTTGTATTTTGCAACACGGTCAGTACGTGAAGGAGCACCTGTTTTGATTTGGCCAGCGTTTGTTGCTACAGCGATGTCAGCAATTGTGCTGTCTTCTGTTTCACCAGAACGGTGAGAGATTACAGCTGTGTAGCCAGCGCGTTTAGCCATTTCGATTGCATCAAATGTTTCAGTTAATGTACCGATTTGGTTCACTTTGATAAGGATTGAGTTGCTGATTCCTTTTTCAATACCTTCAGAAAGCTTCTTAGTGTTTGTTACGAATAGATCGTCACCAACTAATTGAACTTTGTCGCCAAGGCGCTCAGTTAATAGTTTGTGGCCTTCCCAGTCGTTTTCATCTAAGCCGTCTTCGATAGAGATGATTGGGTATTTAGAAACTAAATCTTCGTAGAAGTCTACCATTTCAGCAGATGTTTTTACAACACCTTCGCCTGATAGGTGGTATTTGCCGTCTTCTTTGTTGAAGATTTCAGAAGCTGCAACGTCCATAGCAAGTTTTACTTGCTCGCCTGGTTTGTAGCCAGCTTTTTCGATTGCTTCGATGATTGTTTGTAGAGCTTCTTCGTTTGATCCAAGGTTTGGAGCGAATCCGCCTTCGTCACCTACAGCTGTGTTAAGGCCTTTGCCTTGAAGAACTGATTTCAGGCTGTGGAAAATTTCAGCACCCATGCGAAGTGCTTCGTGGAAATCTTCAGCTCCAACCGGCATAACCATGAATTCTTGAATGTCAACGTTGTTATCAGCATGCTCTCCGCCGTTGATGATGTTCATCATTGGCACTGGCAATGTTTTAGCGTTGAATCCGCCAAGGTATTGGTAAAGTGGAAGACCTAAGAATTCAGCTGCTGCACGAGCTGCTGCCATAGATACACCAAGGATTGCGTTCGCACCTAATTTACCTTTGTTTTCCATACCGTCAAGCTCGATTAGAAGGTGATCGATTGCAACTTGCTCAGTTACGTCGAATCCTAATAATTCAGGAGCGATTACTTCGTTAACGTTTTTAACAGCGTTCAATACGCCTTTTCCCAGGTAACGGGATTTGTCGCCGTCACGTAATTCTACTGCTTCATATTCACCAGTAGATGCGCCAGATGGAACCAATGCACGTCCCATAGCACCTGTTTCTGTGTGTACTTCTACTTCAACTGTCGGGTTACCGCGTGAGTCTAATACTTCGCGAGCAAATACATCAACAATGTATGGCATAATTTATTTCTCTCCTTTTAAATGGTTATTTTTTAATTAATGATTTACCTGTCATTTCTTTCGGAAGGTCTACTCCAAGCAAGTCAAGCATGGTTGGCGCTAAATCACCAAGAATTCCATCTTCTCTTAAGCCTGCAACTTCCTTTGTTACGATTACAGGAACTGGATTTGTTGTATGTGCTGTCATCGGTGTACCTTCTAGGGTTGTCACTTCATCTGCATTTCCATGGTCCGCTGTAATAATAGCCGTTCCGCCTTTAGCAACAATCGCATCAACAATTTTGCCAAGACATTCATCAACTGTTTCTATTGCTTTAACAGTCGGTTCAAGCATCCCTGAATGTCCAACCATATCCGGGTTGGCAAAATTCAGGATAATCGCATTATGCTTGTCAGCTTCGATTTCGCCAAGCAACGCGTCCGTTACTTCGTAGGCACTCATCTCAGGCTTCAAATCATAGGTTGCGACTTTTGGTGAATCAATTAGAATGCGTTCTTCACCCGGGAATGCTGCTTCACGTCCGCCGCTCATGAAAAATGTTACGTGAGGGTATTTTTCCGTTTCAGCAATCCGAAGCTGGGTTAACCCGTTTTGCGATAGAACTTCACCTAGTGTGTTATCTAAGTTCGTTGCTTTAAAAGCAACATACCCATCTACTGTTTCACTAAAATGAGTCAAACATACAAAATGCAGGTTTTTCGGATGCTTTGGTCCACGGTCAAATGAACGGAAGTCTTCGTTTGTAAATGTGTTCGAAATCTGAATTGCGCGATCCGGACGGAAATTATAAAAAATAACCGCATCGTTCTCGCTGATTGTTGCAACAGGAGAGCCGTCTTCTTTCGTCATAACTGAAGGAAGAACGAACTCGTCGTGGATTCCATTTTTATATGAATCTTCCACTAAGTCAAGCGGATTCGTATAAGTTGGGCCCTCACCGTATACCATAGCGCGGTACGCTTTCTCAACACGATCCCAGCGCTTGTCGCGGTCCATGGAATAATAACGGCCTGAGAGGGTTGCAATTGCACCAACACCATACTCTTCGATCTTTTCGTTTAATTGCTTAATATAGCCTTCTGCTGTTTGCGGGCCAACATCACGGCCGTCAAGGAAGCCATGGATGTAAACATTCTTGACGCCTTCTTCTTTTGCCAGTCTCAGCAAAGCAAAAAGATGGTCAATGTGACTATGAACCCCTCCATCAGAAAGCAATCCAAAGATATGAAGGTTTGTGCCGTTTTCTTTAACGTGATTCATTGCTGAAATGAAGGTTTCATTTTTCTCAAATTGACCTTCACGAATGGCTACGTTCACACGCGTTAAGCTTTGATAGACGATACGTCCGGCACCAATGTTCAAATGCCCTACTTCTGAATTCCCCATCTGGCCTTCAGGCAAACCGACTGCTTCGCCGCTTGCCGTTAAAGTAGCATGAGGATACTGATTCCAGTAACGGTCAAAGTTTGGTTTTTTCGCATGAATAACCGCATTACCCTTTTCTTCGCTGCGAAGTGCAAACCCGTCAAGGATAATTAAGGCTACCGGTTTCTTACTCATGTTGTCCTGCCTCCAAAAGCTGTAAGAAAGATTGCGGCTCAAGACTTGCTCCGCCGACTAAAGCGCCGTCGATGTCAGACTCTGCCATGTATTCTTTAATGTTCTCAGGCTTTACGCTGCCGCCGTATTGAATGCGTACTGCTTCAGCTACTTCTTTAGAGAACTGATCTGCCACAACTGAACGGATGTGTGAACACACGTCATTTGCATCTTTTGCAGAAGAAGATTTGCCAGTGCCGATTGCCCAGATTGGCTCATATGCAATGACAACTTCTTTCAATTGCTCGTCTGATAAACCAGCAAGTGCTTTTGTTACTTGATCTCCTACAAGATCGTTTGTTTTGCCTGCTTCACGTTCTTCAAGCGTTTCGCCGCAGCATACGATCGGCACAAGACCATGCTTGAAAGCAGCAGCTGTCTTTTTGTTTACTGTTTCATCTGTTTCAGCAAACATTTCGCGGCGCTCTGAGTGACCAAGGATCACGTAGCTTACGCCTAAGTCTTTAAGTGCCACAGGGCTAGTTTCGCCTGTAAATGCACCATTTTCTTCGAAATGCATGTTTTGGGCACCGATTTTCACATCAGTTCCATTAGCAGCCTCTACAAGGCGGTCTAAAAAGAGTGCAGGTGCACAAACTACAGATTCAATTTTGTCAGCAGAAGGAACTAAGCCTTTTACTTCTTCAATGAATGCTGCTGCTTCGCCCATTACTTTGTTCATTTTCCAGTTACCAGCGATAATTGGCTTTCTCATCACGCACACCGTCCTTAACAAACAAGAATTTATTTATCGTTTAAAGCGACAACTCCTGGAAGCTCTTTACCTTCCATGAATTCAAGAGATGCTCCGCCGCCTGTTGAAATGTGATCCATTTTATCTGCCATGTTGAATTTCTCAACTGCAGCAGCAGAATCTCCTCCGCCGATGACTGTATATGTATCTTTTGCTTCTGAAAGTGCTACAGCCACAGACTTTGTACCTTCTGCAAATGCATCTAATTCAAATACGCCAAGCGGTCCGTTCCAGATCACAAGCTTTGAATTACTGATAACATCTTTATAGATTTCGCGGGATTTTGGTCCAGCATCTAAGCCTTCCCAGTCACTTGGAATGCTGTCGATCGGCACAACTTTAATATTTGCATCGTTTGAAAAATCATCAGCTACAACTACGTCAACTGGCATATAGAAGTTAACGCCGTTCTTTTCCGCCTTTTCCATGAAGGATTTAGCAAGCTCGACTTTATCTTCTTCAAGAAGAGATTTCCCAACCTCGTGGCCCATTGCTTTAATGAATGTATAAGCAAGTCCGCCGCCGATGATCAAGTTATCCACTTTATCTAAGAGGTGATCAATCACACCGATTTTGTCTTTTACTTTAGCTCCGCCGATAATTGCTGTGAACGGACGCTCAGGGTTTGATAATGCTTTGCCCAATACTTCTAATTCTTTTTCCAAAAGGAAACCTGCAACTGCCGGAATGTGGTCTGCAATGCCTGCTGTAGAAGCATGTGCACGGTGTGCTGCTCCGAAAGCGTCATTTACATAGACATCAGCAAGTTCAGCAAATGCTTTTGCAAGCTCAGGATCATTCTTCTCTTCACCAGGGTAGAAACGAACGTTTTCTAATAGAAGTACGTCGCCTTCCTGCATCTTAGAGATTTCAGCTTTTACAGAGTCGCCATAAGCTTCGTCTGCTTTCGCTACATTTTTGCCAAGTAATTCTTGAAGACGCTCTGCAACTGCGTTTAAACGAAGCTCCTCAACAACTTGTCCTTTTGGACGGCCTAAATGGCTTGCTAATAGAACCTTAGCACCTTGCTCTGTTAAGTACTGAATAGTTGGTATAGCTGCGCGAATGCGTGTGTCATCTGTTACTTTGCCATCTTTCATCGGCACGTTGAAATCTACACGGCAGAAGACAACTTTCCCTTTAACCTCGATGTCTTTTACTGACTTTTTGTTCATCTTCAGGAATTCCTCCTTTAATTGGAATGGTATGGCATACAAAGCAAAAGGGAGGGGGCCTGTATTCCCCTTCCCCTTGCTTTCATTATAACCTTAGTTTTGCTTTGAATCCAAGCCTCAGGAGACTTAAGGATTAAAGACCTTTAGAAGCGATGTAATCAACAAGGTCTACTACACGGTTAGAGTAGCCAGACTCATTGTCGTACCAAGAGATTACTTTTACCATGCTTTCTTCCATAACCATTGTAGATAAAGCATCGATTGTAGAAGAAGCTGGGTCGCCATTGTAGTCGCCAGAAACTAATGGCTCTTCGCTGTAGTTAAGAATTCCTTTTAATGCGCCTTCAGAAGCTTCTTTGAATGCTGCATTTACTTCTTCAGCTGTTACGTTAGTGTCAAGTTCAGCAACTAAGTCTACTAAAGAAACGTTTGGAGTTGGAACACGCATAGCTCCGCCGTTTAATTTACCTTTAAGCTCAGGCAATACTAGAGATACTGCTTTAGCTGCTCCAGTTGAAGTAGGGATGATGTTTTCAGCTGCTGCACGAGCACGACGGTAGTCTTTATGCGGCAAGTCAAGAATTTGCTGATCGTTAGTGTATGAGTGAACAGTTGTCATCATACCGCGTTTGATGCCGAATTTGTCGTTTAGAACTTTAGCGAATGGCGCTAAGCAGTTAGTAGTACAAGATGCATTAGAGATTACATCATGGCTTGCAGCGTCATATTTGTCATGGTTAACTCCCATAACAATTGTGATGTCTTCATCTGTTGCAGGAGCAGAGATGATTACTTTTTTAGCGCCAGCTTCTAAGTGCTTCGCAGCGTCTGCACGCTTAGTGAAGAAACCAGTTGATTCAACAACTACTTCTACTCCGCGTTCGCCCCAAGATAATTTTGCAGGATCGCGCTCTGCTGATACTTGGATTGTTTTACCGTCAACAACAAGGTTGTTTCCGTCTACTTTCACGTCAGCATCTAATCTGCCATGAATTGAGTCATATTTTAAAAGGTGAGCAAGCATGTTAGCGTCTGTTAAGTCGTTAACCGCTACAACATCCACATTAGGATTTTTAAGTGCTGCACGAAATACGTTACGTCCGATACGTCCAAAACCGTTAATACCAATTTTTACTGCCATGATTGAAATTTCCTCCTTTAAATAAGTGAGAGATTTTTTTGTAGCTATATAATTAGGGATTAAGATCCCTTATTAACTCTTTCGCGGCGCCTTCATCCGTTATAAGAATGGAATCGGCTGCCTGCCTCAGGTATGCCCGGATGGCTTTTGCTTTTGATGCTCCGCCTGCCACTGCAATAACATCCTGAATCTTTTCTAAGTCGCTAAGCTGCATCCCTACTGTCTGCACCTTGTGAACGACTTCTCCTTCTTGATTGAAATAATACCCGAACGCTTCAGCTACCGCCTGACCCTGCTCTATCTTTATGTAGTCTTCTGGCAGTGTTTTCCGGCGTTCCGCCATTGTCTTAGCGTCTCCTATTCCATGAACAACCATACTTGAAGATTTAATGAGCATAAGCAGCTCTTTAATCGACGGTTCTTCAATAATAGAGAGATAGGCTTCCTTGCTTAACTGATCTGGAACGTGCAGAAGACGGTAGTTTCCCATCGCCCTCTCAGCCATTTTTGCGCAGATTGTGTTGGCCTGGTTTTCTACATTTTCTCCAAGACCGCCTCTGGCAGGTACATACAGCTGTTCGCGATTTTTACTGTCCGGTGTCATCATTTCAGCGACAGCGGCAATGGTTGTTCCTCCAGTGACAGCGACGATATTTTCTCCTGTAAGCCGCTCTTTTATGCATGCAACACAGGCTCTGCCCATTTCTTTCTTAACCCATGAGAACTGATCGCTGTCTCCGGATACGACGATGACGTTTTTTAGATTTAAACGTTCCTTTAATGTATTTTCCAAAAACGTTAGACCTAAAACATCTTTCATCGTTTCTTCGAGAATTCTTAACAGAGATGATCCTTCCTTCGTTAACATCATGCCGGAGGAAAAAATATCGATCAAATTTTGATCTTTCAAAAATTGAACTTCCCCTCTTAAAACCCGTTCACTGATCCCGAGACTAGATGAAAGACTTCGACGTCCGATTGGCTGCATTAGTCGTATATACTGAAGGATCTGATAACGTTTTTGCATAACTTGAAGCAGATCAGGCAATAATTTTTTTTGGACTTCTATAATTGACCTCATGTACAAATTCCCTTTCAAGAACATACGGGACAAAAAATGTCCCTCTATGACGTAATATGTCCCACTATCCCTAAAAAAAATCATCCCTGCTATATTTTTATTTTAACAGGGTGAAAAAGCTTATTCAACTATTGTTTCTCGCTTTTCGTCAAGTAACCGCTTTCTTATAAAATCTTTTTTAATTTTGCCGTATCCAAGCACCAAACCTCCATATTCAACGACAGGAATCATGAGCTGATACTTTTCAAGCAGGGCATCGTCACTGTAAATATCAACAACCTCGATTTCAATTTCCATGTCGTTTTTCAGCTTTTCAAGTTCCTCTAAAGCTTCAGAGCAGAGAGGACAGCTGTTTCTTGAATACATTTTTAAAAGCATTATTTTTACACATCCTAATATCGTTTTCTTGCAGAAGAAGAGGCAATGCCTAGCTGATCTCTGTATTTGGCCACCGTTCTTCTTGAGACATCTATTTGATGTTCCTCTGTGAGTTTTGAGACAATTTTCTGATCGGACAGCGGAGCAAGCTTATCTTCCTGTTCAATCATTTGTTCTATGATTGTTTTTACAGTGGAAGCAGTGATGTCCTGAGAGGATTGCTCTAATCCGTTTGAGAAAAAAAACTTCAGCTCATAAAGCCCATGAGGAGTCTGAACATACTTCTCCCTCACTGTCCTGCTGACAGTTGATTCATGAACTTCAATAGCATCAGCGACAGTCTTTAATGTCAGCGGTTTCATAAACAACTCACCTTTTTCGAAAAAGTCAGCCTGCCTCCGGACAATCTCTTTCATCACTTTCATCATTGTCTCTTTCCGCTGATTCAGCGTTTTTATCAGCCATCTGCATTGATTGAGCTTTGAAGACAGATATTGCTTCACATCTGCATCTTCTATAGAAGAATAATCCGATTCATAGGCAGAGTTAACGGCGACTTTAGGTGAAATGTCATCATTGTACATGACTTGCCATTCCCCGTGAACCTTGGCAACTGTCAGCTCAGGAACAATATAGCTGTCATGAACGTGATGATAGGCAAGCCCAGGGCGCGGATGCAGTTTTTTTATAAAATCCTGGACACCTTGAATTTCTTTTAAATCAAGCTTCGTTCTTTTCGCAAGCTCTTTCCATGATTTTTCTGCGAATAAGTAGAAATAGTCGTTCACAATTAATTCGGCTGTTTTATTTCGTTTTGGCAGCCTTGCAAGCTGAATCGAAATGCATTCCTGCAGATTTCTCGCCCCTACTCCTGCCGGGTCAAGCTTCTGTAATACGGTTAGCTGCTGATTTAGCTCCTCAGCACTGATGCTGAATTTTTCTGAAAGCACACTAAGATCTGCCTCTATGTACCCGTTAGGATCAAGAGCCTGTATCAGGATATGAAGTGCGCGTTTTTCTGATGCAGTCAGCTTCATCCCCAGCAGCTGTGCTTCTAAATGCTGCTGCAGTGTTGTGCCAAGGCTTGAGACGTTTTCAATCATGTCCCTGTTCTTTGATGAACTTGTCATTTTCACCCGTGATGAGGTATGATACAATACGCCTGAATCAGGCTTCTCTTTTAATTCGATGAGGGGATTTTCCAGGGTAAGGTCCTCTATATAGGAGGCAAGCTCCATAGAGGAGTATTGAAGGAGAGTAATCGCTTGCTTTAACTCTTGAGTCATATTAAGTTTTAATGATTGCTCTTGAAATAAACCGACTTTCATATTCATAGTTCGTTCCCCCTGCTTCTCATTTTACACGAAAACGGTCCATCATTGTATGGAAAGAACTTCAAAGGAGAGATATCAATGAGTGAATTATTTTCAGTGCCCTACTTTGAGCAAAATTTTAAAGAGCACATTAAACAGAATGAAGGTCAAGTTCCGAAGCTTGATGCCATGAACCGTTATTATCGATCTGTCGTATCAGCGCTGGTTCAGGATCAGCTTACAAAAAACTCAGTGGTCTTAAAACGGATTCAGAATTTGGACGAGGCGTACACTACGATTAAATCCGATAAATAATTGAAAAATTTACCTGTTCACAAAAAGCGCGACATGCTTTAAAATAAGAATTGTTGAGTCGTCAAGCACGGCAATATACACTTCTTGTCCAGTGCGGCTTACTGGACTCTTACATATTATTTCTGTTTCCATTCAATCATGCCCCGCCTAGGTTATCTTGGCGGGGCTTTTTTTATCGGATTGGCATTAAAGGTCCCAGTGTCAATATCTGTCTAAATCGTCTAAAAACACTTTTCTTACAGAAATAACCTTCGCCATGTCAGCGGTCCTACAATACCATCAACTTTAAGATTTTGCCTGCGCTGAAAATCCCTTACTGCACGCTCAGTGATTGGTCCATAAATATTGTCTGCCTTTACTCCAAGCTTTCGCTGTATTTCTCCGATATTTGCGCTCTTCATATATGGAGACTTCAATCTGTAAAGAGTACCCGGATACGGTTTTCCACGTCTTGGTTTTGCCCGATTCAGCTTGCTGAAGGTCTCCGGCCCTACGATTCCATCAGCCGTTATTCTCTGATCTCTTTGAAACTCTTTAACCGCAGCTGCTGTCTCCGCACCAAACGTGCCGTCTGCACCGAATCTCGGGAGCGCATATCCCAGTGAGATCAGTTTTTTCTGTAAAAAAGTTACCTCCGGGCCCCGGTTTCCCCTTCGTATAATGGTGACATCTACCACAGTGCCTGTTTCCTGCTTTGGCGGTTCAACTTTAATAGGCGTTCCGCTGCTCCCCCATGCATCATAATAAACACGCACATCACTCATGAATTTTTCCCAAGTCACACCATGTCCACTGAACCAGCTGTCCGGATCCAATCTTCGGCGTGGATCAAGTGTGCTGTGTGCGACTATTTTAGTTGAAGGGTTTAAATTGAACCTGCGGCAAAGGTACGCGTGGTACCATACATACCGGTCATAAGCTTTAATGAATTCTCCAGTGCGGCAGAGCTCAACAGCAATAGCTGCTTCATTTGCATCATAACCGAAGAGCTGATTATCTTCAGGGTTCCGGTAAAGATTATGCCAAGCTTTTTCATTTAATGGGATGATCTCAAGAATTTTATCATCATCTATAAACGCATGAGCAGAAGCACTCGGCTGAGAGTTGTTAAAATAATTAAAGTGATCGTCTGCATCAGCTGAGTTATTTGCCGTTTCGTGAGAGACTATAAATAGAGGTCCAGTCAGCTTTTCCCCTGAACGTGCATTTCCAAGACGGATATAGCGCTGTTCAATTTGATATTTTTGAGAAACACTCAATCTTTATCACTCCTTTTTATAGTAAATGATAGAGAGACGCCTTTTGGAAAGGCGCCTCTCTTGGCTCATTAGTCTATTTTTAAGGAATCTATGAAAGAATCTAGCAATTCAAATAGCAGATGCGTGTGTTCAGCTCCGTTCTGAAAAAGGAGTCTTTGTGCCCGAGCTTGTACTCCGTATAGGCGTCCTGCTATTCTTTGACGGCCGCATAGTAGTTTTATTAGCGTAAATCCAACAAAAAAAGAAAGAGCTGGTTTAATTAAAAAACCAGCTCTTTCTATAAGTGACGCGCTCGAAGGGATTCGAACCCCCGACAGACGTGGTACCGGAAACCACCGCTCTATCCAACTGAGCTACGAGCGCATATAAAAGTTAATTAGTCAGTAGCGTTATTATACGATAAAAACAACCTATGTATCAAGCGGTATTTTTATACTGCAGGCTGAAATGACTAAACTCCTGAAGATAACGGAGGTTTTCAGGATATAAATCTCTGATAATCGAGGAATTATTAGTGATAAAGAACAAAGGAGTACATGGACGATGAAAGGTTACATCATATTCAAATGGTTCCTCTTTCGCCTGTGATTTAGATCAGGGTAACTTTCATTTCTAAGGCAACAATGTGGATCTATACTGCATATAGTACGTTTCTGGATACATCCGAAGAGATTTCAGCGAAAAGTGCTGCACGACTGATCATAAGACGGCAGGGTACCAGACTGGTGAAATAGTGAATGCCTTTTGTCAGCACCGAAAGAAAATATAAAGGATATTTTAAAGAGCCTGCCGAATACATACGTTACAGCCTCCTAAGGAAACACCACTATAGAAGTTCATTATACGCAGAAAAAATGAGGCATGAAACAGCTTTACTCAACTGTTTGAAAGAAAGAATAATTGGGTAACATGTTTACAGTCAGCAACTGCTACATATGTATAAGGTGCAAGAAAAAGCTTTAAAGAACAGCGTTTCGTTTGACCTTTATTGACCATAGTTGTATGATGAGAGTACATAAAATTTACCTTTATTTAAAAGGAGGAAAATACGATGAATTTAATACCTACAGTTATTGAACAAACGAACCGCGGTGAACGTGCATACGATATTTACTCACGTCTTTTAAAAGACCGCATTATTATGCTTGGAAGCGGAATTGACGATAACGTGGCAAACTCAATTGTATCACAGCTTTTGTTCTTAGAAGCTGAAGATCCAGAGAAAGACATCTCAATCTACATTAACAGCCCTGGCGGTTCTATTACAGCCGGTATGGCGATTTACGATACAATGCAGTTTATTAAACCACAAGTATCAACAATCTGCATCGGTATGGCTGCTTCAATGGGAGCATTCCTCCTTGCAGCCGGCGCAAAAGGCAAACGCTATGCCCTTCCAAACAGTGAAGTTATGATTCATCAGCCTCTTGGCGGAGCTCAAGGACAGGCAACTGAAATTGAGATCGCTGCAAAACGCATCTTGTTCTTGCGTGATAAGCTGAATCAAATTCTTGCTGACCGCACTGGCCAGCCAATGGAAGTGATCGCTCGCGATACAGACCGTGACAACTTCATGACGGCAGAACGCGCACTTGAGTACGGCTTGATTGATAAAGTGATGACTCGCAATACAATGCCTGATAATAAATAAGAAGATACAGCAGAACGGCCTAAGGCCGTTCTGTTTTTTTGTTTTGAGGCATGAGCGTATGATTCCCCTAAACAGGCATGATCCTGGTTTTGGATACTCAATGAGTGCGTATGATTCCTCTATACAGGCACAATCCTGGTTTTGGATACTTATAGAGAGCGTATGATCCCCTTTTACAGGTTAAATCTCGGATTTGGGTACTCAATGAGTGCGTATGATTCCTCTTTAAGGTCTCAATCCTGGTTTTGGATACTCATAAAGTACGTATGATTCCCCTTTACAGGCTCAATCCTGGTTTTGGATACTCATAGAGTGCGTATGATTCCCCTATACAGGCTCAATCCTAGATTTGGATACTCAATGAGTCCGTATGATTCCCCTAAACAGGCTCAATCCTGGTTTTGGATACTCAATGAGAGCGTATGATTTCTCTTTACAGGCTCAATTCTGGATTTGGATACTCATAGAGTGCGTATGATTCCCCTTTACAGGCACAATCCTGGTTTTGGATACTCATAGAGTACGTATGATTCCCCTTTACAGGCTCAATCCTGGTTTTGGATACTAATAGAGAGTGTATGATCCCCTTTTACAGGCTAAATCTCGGATTTGGGTACTCAATGAGTGCGTATGATTCCTCTTTACAGGCTCAATTCTGGATTTAGATACTCATAGAGAGAGTATGATTCCCTTTTACAGGCTAAATCTCAGATTTGGGTACTCAATGAGTGCGTATGATTCCTCTTTACAGGCACAATCCTGGATTTGGATACTCATAGAGTACGTATGATTCCCCTGATCAGGCACAATCCTGGTTTTGGATACTCATAGAGTGCGTATGATCCCCTTTTACAGGCTAAATCTCGGATTTGGGTACTCAATGAGTGAGTATGATTCCTCTTTAAGGTCTCAATCCTGGTTTTGGATACTCATAAAGTACGTATGATTCCCCTTTACAGGCTCAATCCTGGTTTTGGATACTCATAGAGTGCGTATGATTCCCCTATACAGGCTCAATCCTAGATTTGGATACTCAATGAGTCCGTATGATTCCCCTAAACAGGCTCAATCCTGGTTTTGGATACTCAATGAGAGCGTATGATTTCTCTTTACAGGCTCAATTCTGGTTTTGGATACTCATAGAGAGCGTATGAAAGCGGCTTATTCTTATCCGATGTTTGCCAGTAAAGCTGATTTACTTTCTAAATCGTGATTTTTACTTTCCCAAATATCCTTTTTACTAGCGAAAACCCGTAAAATAATTTCCAAAGTCAACGAAATACTTTCTTTTTTTCAAATACCTCCTAATCAAAAAAAACGGCCAAAGGCCGTTTTTAAGCTTCTTGTTTCACATATTGAGATAAAACTTCTAATGCTTCTGACTCGTCATGGCCTTCTGCGATAAGAGTAACCACTGAGCCAGTGCTGATGGCGAGACTCATTAACCCCATGATGCTCTTCGCGTTCACCTTTTTCCCGTCTTTTTCTAAAAAGATGTCTGATGAATAACGATTAGCCTCTTGTACAAAAAGTGCTGCGGGACGGGCTTGTAAGCCTGTCTTTAAACGAACTTCGACCTGTTTCTCAACCATATAAATCCCCTCTTCTTTCCCCTTTTTATTTGATCGTTACCGGCTGGCCATTTCTAAGTTGTTCTGCAATCTCGTCAAGTTTTCTCAGACGGTGATTAATGCCTGACTTGCTGATTTTGCCGCTTGATACCATTTCACCCAGTTCTTTAAGCGTAACATCCTGATACTCTACCCGAAGGCGTGCGATTTCACTTAATTTGTCGGGCAGTGCTTCAAGACCCATTTTTTCATCGATGAATTTAATATTCTCGACTTGGCGTATGGCTGCACCAATTGTTTTATTTAAGTTAGCGGTTTCACAATTGACGAGACGGTTAACGGAATTTCTCATATCACGGACAATCCGCACATCTTCAAAGCGCAGGAGTGCCTGGTGTCCGCCGATAATGCTGAGAAAATCTGAGATTTTCTCAGCTTCCTTCAAATAGGTAATGTATCCTTTTTTCCGTTCAAGTGTTTTGCTGTTCAAATGGAAGGAATTCATTAATTCACATAGAGAGTCATTGTGCTCTTTATATAATGAAAAAATTTCTAAGTGATAGGATGAAGTCTCCGGATTATTGACAGAACCTCCTGCTAAAAAGGCACCTCTTATATAGGATCGCTTACAGCATTTCTTTCTGACAAGCTCCTCGGAAATACTTCTCTCAAACGTAAAGTTCTCTCCTAGGATGCCCAGATCCTCTAATATTTCACGAGCTTTTTCTATCAGCCGAACGATGTAGACGTTATTCTTTTTCAAACGCATTTTCTTCCGCACAAGCAGCTCGACAGAAACGTCATACTGCTTTTTTAAGAGAGTATATATTCTTCTAGCTATTGCTGCATTTTCGGTTTGAATGTCCAAAATTAATTTTCGATTCGAAAAAGAAAGAGAGCCGTTCATTCGGATGAGTGCAGATAACTCTGCTTTTAAACAACAGGCTTTAGATTCTATGTTGGTTAATTCTTTTTTTGTTTCAGAAGCAAAGGACATCTTTCTGCACCCTCCAATCCTATAAATGCATTCGTTTGCACTCTTTATTTTTTATGTGATCATATCATATAGCAGCTTGGCAACTTTAACCGTATCATGGCGGATGACGTTATTTTCGTAGGAAACAATCTTGTCATGAACGATCTCAAGTCCCAAATCACGCAATGCTTCAATATCATAATAGACGGGTTTAGCCAGTTCCTCTGCATATAATGCTTTCATCATATCAGGAATTTCTTCATCATTCACTAATATTGTATCGATGAACGTGCATTTCATGTGTTCATTCAATGCTTTTACATGATCGCTTGCAGTAAAATCAAGGGTTTCCCCTGCCTGAGTCATCACATTGCAAATATAAACCTTTTTTGCTTTTGCCTTGCATACCTCATCACCAATTTTAGGAACGAGAAGGTTAGGCAGAATACTCGTGTACAAGCTTCCCGGACCAAGGAGAATTAAATCAGCCTGCCGAATCACTTCGATCGTTTCTTCAAGAGGTTCAATGGATTCAGGTGATAAAAAGACGCGTTTAATCTTCTTGCCGGAGTAAGGTATTTTTGATTCTCCTGAAACGATCGTTCCATCTTCCATTTCAGCATGAAGGACGACGCTTCGATTTGCAGCAGGCAGAACTTTTCCGCGCACATTAAGGACTTTGCTCATTTCCCGCACGGCATGGAAAAAGTCGCCTGTAATATTCGTCATTGCTGCCAAGATAAGATTTCCAAGAGAATGTCCTGTGAGACTATTTCCTTTATTAAACCTGTGCTGAAATAAATCTTCTACTAACGGCTCTACATCTGAAAGCGCAGCTAACACATTGCGTATGTCACCTGGAGGCGGAATTTTGAGTTCCTCACGGAGCCGGCCTGAGCTCCCGCCATCATCTGCAACTGTAACAATTGCTGTAATATCAACTGGGTATACTTTTAACCCCCGCAATAGTACAGACAATCCGGTACCTCCGCCGATTATGACAACCTTTGGCCTATTTGCAGTATCAGTCATTTAATGACGGCTTCTGCGCTCAATATCACGATGTGATACGTGCGTCAGATAATCATTTTTGTAGTGCTTCGCAATGTATTCCGCCAATGTAACCGACCTGTGCTGGCCGCCTGTGCATCCTATTGCAATGACAAGCTGGCTTTTTCCTTCTCTTTTATAGTAAGGCAGCATGAAGGTAAGCAAATCAAGTACCTTTTCTAAAAACTTCTGAGTCTCTGTCCATTTTAGAACATATGAGGAAACTTCCTCTTCAAGTCCTGTTTTTGGTCTCATATGATCAATATAATGCGGATTCGGCAAGAATCTGACATCGAACACCAAATCAGCATCGATCGGCACTCCGTATTTAAAACCGAACGAGAGCACATTTACAGAGAAGGTATGCTCAGCATCTTCCGCAAACTGCTTCAGTATTTTTTCTCTGAGTTCGCGGGGCTTCAATTCAGATGTGTCAAAAATCATCTGTGAACGGCCTTTCAGTTCCTCAAGCAATTCTCTTTCGTTTTTAATTCCTTCTAAAGGCAAGCCTGTGGTGGCTAATGGATGAGACCTGCGTGTTTCCTTGTATCGAGTAACAAGGGTAGCATCCTTAGCATCCAGAAAAAGAATTTGAGGATTAATCCAAGTCTTTTCCGCCATATCATCCAGTGCCTGAAACAGGCTTTCAAAAAATTCGCGTCCCCGCAAATCCATTACCAGTGCAACTTTGTTCATTTTAGAGCCGGATTCCTTCATCAGCTCAAGAAACTTCGGAAGCAGATTAGGCGGCAGGTTATCTACACAAAAATAACCAAGATCTTCAAAGCTTTGAATGGCAACCGTTTTGCCTGCTCCTGACATACCTGTAATAATCACCATCTTAATATCCTGAACACTGCCTGTACTCATGCAGATTTCCTCCTTTCTCTTTCCCCGTGCTTTTATATGAATGAATGGATCGTTTACTGCGGATCTAACCGATATGCCAGCAGTTCAAAATCAGGTGTGTATGTAAAGGTGCCATATATCAGCCCTGCACCTTTCATCATAAACTCAAGAATATGATGGTCTCCCGGAGCCATCGGAAGGTCACTGACCTCTTCTAAAGAATGCCACTTAAGCTTTCCTTCCTCAGACTCTGCCACATTCTCACCTGTGAATTCCGTAGCAAAAAACGTAAACATCATCCACTCTGAAACAATTTCATTTCCATCTTTAATAATAAAGGTGAAGATTCCTTTAATTTTTGGGTTTTTTAAATATATGCCTGTTTCTTCACGATATTCTCGAATGACAGTGTCTTTAATCGATTCACCCTGCTCCATTTTTCCGCCAGGCGCCACCCACCATCCTCTTCTCGGTTTTTGCAGGAGAAGAATTTTATTGTCCTGTACTAAAACGCAATTCGTTACTCTTTGCAAAAGTCTTTCACCTCTGGGTTCGTTCGGGTAGTCTAAACATATTTACTCACTCTTTATTATACTATTTCAAAGACAACCTCACAATGAACGGAGGCTTTGTACAGACTTATTTTTTAAAGGAATGGCTTATGAGGTTTATATACGTGTGAGCCCGGATAAAAGTTTCAAAGGATAATAAACAAAAAAAAGGAGTACGGGAAAGGGCGCCCGTACTCAAAAGTTTATTTATAAAAGGGGGTCAATTACTACTTATATAGTACCGCATTATTATTTCAGTGGTGTTACAGGATAGTTAAAACCGAGTTACGTTTTTGTTAACTGTTTAAAGCTTTACCGAAAGTTAGTTGGCAGCTTTCATTTTTTCCATTAATTCTTCTACAAAATGCTGAGCACTTTGTGCTGCAATCGAGCCATCGCCTGTAGCTGTTACGATTTGACGCAATGACTTTTCACGGATATCGCCTGCAGCAAAGATGCCAGGGACCTTCGTTTCCATGCGCTCATTCGTTTCGATATATCCGTTTTCGTTTGTAATGCCGATAGAAGCAAACGGTTTTGACAGAGGAAGCATTCCGATATAAATAAATACTCCGTCCGCACTCATTTCAGTCTCTTCGCCTGTTTGAGTGTTTACAAGGGTTGCACTGCCTACCTTGCCGTCTTTTTCATTGATTTCTTTAATCGTATGATTCCAGATGAAATCTACTTTTTCATTATCAAATGCGCGCTGCTGAAGAATTTTTTGGGCACGAAGCTCATCACGTCTGTGAACAATTGTCACTTTTGATGCGAAACGGGTTAAATACACGCCTTCTTCTACTGCAGAGTCGCCTCCGCCAATAACGATCAGCTCTTTCTTTTTAAAGAATGCGCCGTCACAGACTGCACAGTAAGAAACTCCGCGGCCGCCAAGTTCCTTTTCGCCCGGAACGCCGATTTTTTTATACTCGGCACCAGCCGAAATAATGATAGAACGCGCTTTATATTGTTTGCTTCCGGCAACAACGGTTTTGTACTCTTCACCGTCGATAATTTCTTTTATATCTCCGTATGCATATTCAGCACCGAATTTTTTCGCATGGTCAAACATTTTTGTTGATAAGTCAGGTCCAAGAATATGGTCAAAACCAGGATAGTTTTCAACGTCCTCTGTATTTGCCATTTGTCCTCCAGGAACACCGCGCTCAATCATTAAAGTTGAGAGGTTTGCTCTGGATGTATAAACAGCTGCTGTCATTCCGGCAGGACCTGCACCAGCGATAATGACATCATAAATTTTCTCTTCAGACACACTACATCACTCCTTGCCTTCGCAGCAATTGATCATTTTCGGGATCTTGTGTTTCCCCTACTCTTATCCTATAAAAGATAAGAGGTTCATGCCATTTTTTTGCTCACGTCCATAAATTCTTGATGAAAGCTGAATACTTTGAAAGAGTTTTACCTGAAATGGAGTACTGTTTAGCAAGCTCTGTCTGCGTCACTTTATATCCATTTTCTTTTTTCCATACGTATTCGAGTGCTCCAGCCCATGCAAGGTGGTTTTTAAGCGGCATCTCTTCTCTTTTTGCTTTTAAAGCTGTTTTAAAGAAAAACAAATAAAGTCCTTCATTCAGGTTTTTATTGTTTTCAAACAGGACTTGCGCTGCCTGGTAGGTGAACTTTGATTTCTCAGAGACACTTTTTTTAATCTCTCCATTAACATGCGCAATTGCAAGATCCATAAACTCTCTTTCGAAGACTGATTGTGGAACTTTTGCTGTTTGAAATATTTGGATCTGATCAAGCTGCTTTGTTTCAGCCGCTAAAAAGATCGCAAGCAGACGCTCTTCAATCGGCATCGTCAATGGACGTTCCGCCGGCTTCTTCTCCTTCGACCACGGCTGCGAACCCGCTTTTTCAGGATTGATTTCAATCACACGATCCCAGCTGGTTCTCGCAAGCTCTTCTTTTCCGGTAAAATAAGCAGAATATGAAAGCCAGTAATAAAAGGTATCATCACCGTCAAAACCTTGTCTATAGATGGCTCTGAGCCATTTAAAGGCAAGTTCATATTGCCCGACCAATGCAAAAGTTGCACCAAGCTTATAGCGGTGTTCAAAAAGAATAGGATAGATGTGTCCAAGTCTTTGCGACAATTCTTCTACTTTATCATCCTGCCGTTCGTAGTAGTAGAACACAAGCAAATTGCAAAGAGCATGGAGATTGCCCGGATTTTTGTCGAGCACCATATCTAAATAATCTTTCGCCTGCTGAACGTCGCCCATGTAAAAGTAGGCTAACGACAAGTTGTTGTAAGCAGACCAGAATTCAGGAAAATCCGTGACAATTTCTTTTAACAAGGCAATGGCCTCTTCTAATTTTCCATTTTCCAGAAGTGATTTTGCTGCATCCTGCTTAACAATCAGCTCATCAGAATCTAAAAAGGGATCCTCTTCATCTGCCCCTTCAATCGTGAGCAAATCAAGGAGATCTTCTGTTTCTTCGATGAACTCGCCATTCGGCTCTTTTGTTTGATATTCAATTGCGCATTTGTAGGCTTCATGAAAGAGACCTAAATGTGCGTAATTATTCGCCATAAAGTAATGGCATTCCGTTAAATCTTTATCAATATCCTTGAGAATATATGTTAAAAGCTCATTAGATTGCTGGTATTTTCCAAGCTCGGTATAGATGGCTGCAAGCTGGCTAAGCATGACAATCTGATTCGGCTCAAGCTGAATCGCACGCTGAATCCACTTGCTCGCTCTTAAAAGATCGCGTTCCCGATAGGCTTTCATGCCCTTACGGTAAAAGTACTGTCCGTCTTGGAAGAAAGGGACAATCTGTGCTTTTTGTTGAGTGTTACTCGATTGTTTTCCCACTGAAATCCTCCATTTCTTTACTTCTGCCGTAGGTTAGTATACCACACTGGGGAAGTTCAACAATAGGAATGGTAAAAATTATTAAACCCTTTTACAAAACAAGAATATTGCCTTATGAACTTGGTCTTAGCTTAGGCAAAATGGCGGTGCGGCAAACAGAATTGATGGAGATATTTGAGCGGTTTGAAGAAAAGGAGTTTTATGAAAATACGGTGCTGGATCTATGAGGGACCAGATTGGTTTTCTATATAGAAATGCAGTTTATGAGGTTTTTAATTAAGAGAAAATGGCAGATCTATTGATGAGCGAGCAGAAAATGACCTCGGGGTTGCATATACCCTGCTTGAGCGAGCACAAATATGGCCGGCCAAGTTTTTCTTCTGTCTTCACCAGCATTTAACCCCTAAATACTCAACTGCGTCGAGTAAAAAGCAGATAAGAAGGTGAGCATGGAAAATCTATGTGCACATTTTTCAGGGTAGAGGCATTTTTTTGCTCCATTCACTTGTTTTGTCGCGCTTTTTTCAGGATGAAGGCCATTTTTCTGCTCCATATCACCCTTTGATGCACTTTTTTCAAGCTTGAGACGTTTTTCCTGCTCTATTCTGCGGCTTTAATGCACTTTTTTAGGATAGAGCTGGTTTTTTACTCATAAGAAAAAGCCCTCAAGACGAGGGCTCTTCCATTATTTTTTCGTTATATGACGCTCTTCCAATACATTTAACACTTCATCAAGCGGAAGTTTTTGTTCGCGGAGCAGCACCATTAAGTGGAATAATAGATCAGCAGCTTCCCATTTTAATTCATCCGCATCGCGGTTTTTGGCTGCGATGATGACTTCTGATGCTTCCTCTCCAACTTTTTTCAGGATTTTATCGACGCCTTCTGTAAACAGGTACGTGGTATAAGAGCCTTCAGGCATTTCTGCTTCACGTTCGGCGATCAATTTTTCCAGTGTGTTCAGGATTTCAAAGCGTTCGCCCTGGGCTTGCCTGGAATCTCCAAACACGTTTTCTGAAAAACAAGAGTATGAGCCAGTATGACACGCAGGGCCGGCAGGTCTTACCAATACGAGCAGGGCATCCTGGTCGCAATCGTATTTTAAACCAACCACTTCCTGAGTATTGCCTGAAGTTGCCCCTTTGTTCCAAAGCTCCTGTCTGGAACGGCTGTAAAACCATGTTTCTTTTGTTTCAATTGTTTTTTGCAAAGATTCCTCATTCATATAAGCTAGAGTAAGAACTTCTTTGCTGACTGCATCCTGAACGATTGCAGGGACTAAGCCATTTTGATCAAACTTTGCCGATTGCAGATTCATCTGACATTCACTCCCTGCGTTTTTAAGTAATCTTTAACTTCTTTTACTGACGTCTCTTTATAGTGGAAAATAGAAGCTGCAAGGGCAGCATCCGCTTTTCCTTCTAAGAATGCCTCTGCGAAATGTTCAGCGTTCCCTGCACCCCCTGAAGCAATAACAGGAACGGTAACGGCTTCACTCACCATTTTATTTAAAGTTAGGTCGAATCCTCTTTTCTCACCGTCGCTGTTCATGCTTGTGAGCAGAATTTCGCCTGCGCCGCGCTTAACTGCTTCTCTGGCCCAGTCTGTTACTTCCCACTCTGTTTCTTTTCGTCCGCCATGTGTGTACACCATATATTTGCCGGTTTCTTCAGTAAACCTTGCATCAATGGCTACAACAATGCATTGGGAGCCAAAGAATCGTGCACCCTCTGAAATCAGTTCAGGGCGCATCACTGCTGATGTATTGACGGAAACTTTGTCAGCACCTGCACGAAGAATTTTTTTCATGTCGGTAAGCGAATTGATGCCGCCTCCCACTGTAAAGGGGATCGCAAGCTGCGCTGCGACACGTTCAACCACATCCACCATTGTTTTTCTGCCTTCGTGAGAAGCAGATATATCCAAAAAGACAAGCTCATCTGCGCCCTCTTTGTCATAGAAGGTGGCAAGCTCAACAGGATCCCCAGCATCTCTCAGTCCTAAAAATTGAATGCCTTTTACTACCCTTCCGTCTTTTACATCAAGACAGGGAATGATCCGTTTTGTAATCATGCCCGCTCCACCTCTTCTAAGGCTTGTGCAAGATCGAATTGATTTGTGTAGAGCGCTTTTCCTACAATTGCACCTGCTACTCCTTCTTTTTGAAAAGCAGCAAGCTCCACCAAATCATTCAGAGAGCTGACTCCGCCTGATGCAATCACATCTTTGCCGGTAGCCTTCGCCATTTCGCGCACAGCTTCAATGTTAGGTCCTGATAACATGCCGTCTGTTGCGATATCGGTGAAAATAAACACCTCTGCACCTGCAGCAGCAAGCTCCACGCCAAGATCAGCAGCCTTTACGGTTGACGTCTCAATCCACCCTTCAGTAGAAACATAGCCGTCCTTCGCATCAATTCCGATCGCAATTTTACTGCCATATTTCGCAAGCATTTTTTTCACGAAATCAGGATTTGAGATAGCAGAGCTTCCCAGGATAACGCGGGATACCCCATTTGAAAGGTAATACTCTACGTCTTCCTCCGTACGGATCCCTCCGCCTATTTGCACGTTTACATTCAGCTTTTCAGCGACCTCAAGAACATGATTGTCATTGACTCTTTTGCCGGCTTTGGCTCCATCCAGATCAACCATGTGGATCCATTTTGCCCCTTTATCAGCGAATACTTTTGCCATCTCGTAAGGTGAGTCGCCGTAAACTGTTTCTTTTGCATAATCGCCTTGTATAAGACGGACACATTTTCCTCCGCGCATATCGATTGCCGGATATATGATAAATTCACTCATGATTTCACCTTCTCTTCAACGATTTTGACGAAGTTTCTCAAAATGCCTATGCCTAAGTGACTGCTTTTTTCAGGATGAAATTGCGTGCCGAATATATTTTTTTCACCAACAACTGCGGGAACATCAACGCCATAATCGGCACTTGCAATCACGGTGCTGCTCTTTTCAGCCTTCACATAGTAAGAATGCACAAAATAGGAATAGCCTTCTTCAAGACCTTCGAGAAGATCGCTCTGCTGGTGCATGCGTAATCGATTCCAGCCCATGTGCGGCACTTTCAGCTGCTCTTTTTTCATCAGGTCTTCCGAAAAATGCACGACATTCCCTTTTAAAAGAGAGAGTCCTTCTGTTAAACCATTTTCCTCGCTCGAATCAAATAATAATTGCATACCTAAGCAAATACCAAGCAGCGGCTTCCCTTCACTAGCGATTTTCTGAATATAGTCCGTTAACTTTGTTTCATTTAAAATCGCCATTGCATCCTTAAAAGAGCCGACTCCAGGAAGAATATAGCCATCCGCTTTTTCAAGCTCTTCTGGGTTTTCCGAAATGAAATAGCCGATATTCAAGCGCTCAAGCGCTTTACTGACGCTGTATAAATTCCCCATGCCATAATCAATAATTCCAATCATTTATAACATTCCCTTCGTAGACGGGACTCCTTTAATCCGAGGGTCAATCGTTGATGCTTCGTCAAGCGCTCTGCCTAAGGCTTTGAAAACCGCTTCAATCATATGATGAGTGTTTCGTCCGTAGTGGACAATGACATGAAGATTGATGCGCGCTTCAAGTGCAAACTTCCATAGAAATTCATGTACAAGCTCTGTATCAAAGTTTCCTACTGTAGGACTTGGAAACTCGCCTTTCAATTCAAAGTGCGGGCGGTTGCTTAAATCAACTACTACCTGGGCAAGGGCTTCATCCATTGGAACCAATGCCTGACCATAGCGCTTAATTCCTCTTTTATCGCCTAATGCTTCTCTGAATGCCTGTCCAAGACAAATGCCGATATCTTCTGTCGTATGATGGCCATCAATCTCCGTATCTCCAATAGCCGCAACAGACAGATTAAATTGACCATGCTTTGCAAACAGATCAAGCATGTGGGTCATGAAAGGCACGCCTGTATTTAATTCAGAAATTCCTTCTCCGTCAATTGAAAGAGAAAGGGAGATATCCGTTTCATTTGTTGTTCTTTGCAGACTTGATGTTCTTTCCATTGTCAGTTCCTCCTATTTTAAGCGCTCTTCAATAGCGCGTGCATGTGCTTCTAAGCCTTCTAAACGGGCAAATGCTGCAATCTTATGGGCAGAATTCTGAAATGCTTTTTCACTGTAAGAAATAATGCTGGATTTTTTCACAAAATCATCGACGTTCAGCGGACTTGAAAAACGGGCTGTGCCATTAGTAGGGAGCACATGATTCGGTCCTGCAAAATAGTCTCCAACAGGCTCTGAGCTATATCTTCCGAGGAAAATAGCGCCTGCGTGTCTAATGTTGTTCAGCAGCTCCATCGGATATTCTGTTAACACCTCAAGATGCTCCGGTGCGAGCTCGTTCACAGCGTTAATAGCTTCATCCATTGACTCTGCCACATAAATAAATCCGAATTGCTCAATCGAAGGACCTGCTATCTCTTTTCTCGGAAGAGTCTCAAGCTGCCGCGTGACTTCTGCTGATACGGATTCTGCAAGCTCCATTGAATCTGTTACAAGTACGCTTGAGGCAAGAACATCATGTTCAGCCTGGGACAGCAGATCGGCAGCCACTTCATTTGCTTTAGCAGTATGATCTGCTAAAACAACAATTTCACTTGGTCCGGCAATCATATCTATATCGACATCCCCAAATACTTCCCGCTTCGCAAGAGCAACATAGATATTTCCGGGACCAACAATTTTATCAACCGGCCTGATTGTTTCCGTTCCATATGCTAGTGCAGCTACTGCCTGGGCACCGCCTGATTTGTAGATTTCCCCGATACCAAGCTCTTTTGCAGCAACAAGTACTCCTGCAGGCAGCGTACCTTCCCTGTTTGGAGGAGAAATCAGAACAATTCGTTTTACCCCAGCCGTTTGTGCAGGGATGACATTCATTAAAACGGATGAAGGATAAGCGGCAGTGCCTCCAGGTACATATACCCCAACAGCATCAAGAGGAGTAATCTTCTGTCCGAGCATCGTTCCGTCCTCTTTATATGTAATCCAGGACTCACGTTTTTGTTTTTCATGGAAAAAACGGATATTTTCTGCTGCTTCCCTGATAATCTCAACTAAGTCCTGATCAAGCTCCTGATAAGCTGCCTCCACTTCCTTTTCAGACACTCTCAGACTTGACAAACTGACAGAATCGAATTTTTCCGCATAGGCGAAAAGAGAAGCATCACCTTTTTTCTTAACATCTCCAATGATGTTTTTAACAGCCTCTCTCTGTGCTTCTGTACCAGAGTCGATCGAACGCTTCAGAGAGGCAAAATTCCCCGATAATCTTTTAATTCTCATTTTGCTTCTCCTTCCACAACTTCTGATAATCGGCTGACCAGTTCATCAATCTGGGCATCCTTCATCCGGTAGCTGACAGGATTGACAATGAGTCTTGAAGTAATGCTGCAAATTCGTTCAAGTTCAACCAGACCGTTTTCTTTTAACGTTCTGCCCGTTGAGACAATATCGACAATGCGGTCAGCAAGGCCAATTAAAGGAGCAAGCTCAATCGAACCGTTCAGCTTGATGATTTCCACCTGTTCCCCCTGTTCGCGGAAATAAGAAGACGCCACACCAGGGTACTTTGTTGCAACCTTAGGGGCAACAACATCTGAGCCGCTCATGTTAGGCAAGCCAGCAACAGCCAAGTAGCAGTCACTTATTTTCAGATCCAGCACCTCATAAACATCACGCTCTTCCTCAAGCATGACATCCTTGCCCGCAATGCCAATGTCCGCAACTCCATGTTCAACATATGTTGTGACATCCATCGGCTTCGCTAAAATAAAACGCATGTTTTCAGCCGGAACTTCTAAAATAAGCTTTCTGGACTCATCGAATTCAGGCGGCAGCTTATATCCTGCTTTTCTGAGCAAGTTTGCTGCTTCATCAAATATTCTTCCTTTCGGCATCGCAATTGTAAGCATATTACCCATCCTGCTCTTCCTTTCTCGATCCAATAAAATAAGCTACATCGGCAAACTGCTTTGTATAGGCATCTACATCATTTACTCCGGATATATCCTGTAAAATCACTCTTTTCCCCTGTCCTCGAAGCTCATCTGCAGACTTCAGAGCCTCCATTCTTCTTTCCTGACTGTAAAGTACACAATGAATGTCAGGAGTCTCTTCCTGTTCTCCAAGAGATTCGATCAGCCTGTCTAAGCGGATTCCAAAGCCCGTTGCCGCTGCAGGTGTATCAAACCGTTCGAACAGCTGATTATAACGGCCGCCGTTTCCAAGCGGAAAGCCGACATTCCCTGCATAGACCTCAAATAAAACTCCTGTGTAATAGCTCATATGACTGACAAGATTTAGATCAAGCTTTACAGATTCCAGCACCCCAAAATCCTGAAGATGCGACCACAGCTTGCCAAGTTCTGCTGCAGCCTCTTTTCCTTCCCTGCTTGAAACCAGGTCGGCTGCAACTGCAAGCTGATCCTCTCCGCCTCTCAGCTGCAGAAGCTGAAGCAGCCTTCCTTTATCTATAGACGACAGCGGCAATGACTTCACATGCTCGCGATAGCCGACATAATTCTTTTCATATAAGTACCTTCTTAAAACATCTGCCCGCTCTTGATTTCCTAGAATCTCTTTAAATAAAGCATCCGCGTAACCTATATGTCCGATTGCGACCTTAAAATCCTGAAGACCTGCCTCTTTAAGAACGGCAATCATAAGTGCAATAACTTCTGCATCTCCGCTTGTTGTTGCATCGCCGATCAATTCAGTCCCAATTTGTTCAAATTCAGCAGGACGTCCGCCTTCACGCTGCTGCGCACGGAACACATTCGCATCATAAGCAAGTCTGAGCGGATAATTTTCCTTATAAAATCTTGAAGCCGCTACCCTTGCTATTGGTGCTGTCATATCAGGTCTAAGAACCAGCGTGTGCCCTTCCTGATCAAGCAGCTTAAACAGCTGTCCTTCAAGAATCGCTGACTGAACACCTACCGTATCGTAAAATTCAAGCGTTGGCGTTTCAATAAATTGAAAGCCCCATTTCTCTATTGCACCCGTCATTTTTTGACGAAGCTGTTTTTTCGTTTCATACAATAATGGCAATGTATCTCTCATCCCGAGAGGTTTTTCAAACATAAACATGCTGACTTGCACCTCTTTCACAAAAAGTTCCGAATCCTTTAGCTCGCTAATATAGTAACATGCTACCAAAATAAAGAAAGGTTCGCAAGTATGAATATTCCTTATCATTCTCTTTCTTTGGCGAATTTCCTCTAAAAAGAAATGTTTAAACAAACGTTTGATTAGGTTTATTACGATGAAAATCGGGTAAATAAAAAGTATTATTTCCCCCCATTAACATAGAAAACCGGCCAAGCAGTAGTTGGCCGGTCTTTTTTTTCGAACTAATTTGTTCTGAGGTTTAAATGCTTGCTGGCGAGTTAGAAAGGCGAATAGGATCATTTGGATAAAATAAAAAGACACCAGCTCTAAAAGCTGGTGTCCCTCCGTTCCATCTCTTCCTTTGAAAAGATAACTCTCATCGGATTTCCGCCTACAAAGGCTCCTGCCGGAACATCTTTGTGGACGAGCGTTCCCGCTGAAACGACGGCTCCATCCCCGATTTCAACACCCGGCAGAACAGTGGAATTGGCACCGATCATGACTTCGTCACCGATGACAATGTCACCAAGTCTGTACTCGCGTATCAAATATTCATGCGCAAGCAGTGTCGTGTTGTAGCCAATCACCGTATTCCGGCCAACTTTGATTTTTTCAGGAAACATCACATCCAGCATGACCATCAGAGCAAATGATGTGTGCTTCCCCACCTTCATTCCGAGTAAACTCCGGTACATCCAACTCTTCAATGAAAGAAATGGGGTGTAGCGAGCCACCTGAATGACAATGAAGTTGCGGACGACCTTCCAAAATGGAACTGTTTTGTAAACATGCCAAAGTGAATTCGGGCCTTTAACAGGATATCTCGTTGTTTTTCTCACACTTATTCCGCTCCAAGCACGTTCAGTAAATCACTCATCTTGTTCAGCATGTAGTCAGGTTTAAACCCTTCTAGATACTTCACGCCTTTAATTGTCCAAGCCACACCGGCCGTTTTGGTGCCTGCTGCTTTTCCGGAATCAATATCATGGTGATTATCGCCGACCATAATCGCTTCCTCAGGAGAACTGTTCAGTTTTTCTAAAGCAAGCAGGACCGGTTCTGGATGCGGCTTTGCGTTTTTAACATCATCAAGTGTCACGACCGTTTCGAAAAACTGGCCAAGACCCGTGAGCTTAAGACCCATATTCACGGTATCACGTATTTTAGTTGTAACAATGCCAAGCTTATAGCCCTTTTCGTGGAGTGCCTGAACTGTTTCATAAACCGTTTCAAATTGAGTAACCAATTGATCGTGCTGATCATGATTAAACTTCCTGTAGGTGCTGATCATTTCATCGACACGAAGCGGATCCATTTTTACAAACGTTTCATGAAGGGTAGGTCCTAGAAACGGCAGGACATCCTCGCGTCCATATTGATTCGGATAATAGAGATTCAGCGTATGCAGGAAAGATTCTATGATTAAATCGTTTGTATTAATTAAAGTTCCATCCAAATCAAACAGTACCGTGTTAATTCTCATAAGTTGCTTCCTTTCTGTTTGTATGTTCAAATCGGCTCCAAATCGCTCCTACTGCCATTGTCAGAATGACCGCTGTTACAATCCGGATCAATAACAGAGGCAGCACCGGGATGCCAAGCGGCACAAAAATCAGGGTATCCTCCACTACAGCATGACAGGAGACAAGAAAAATAAAGGCGAGCGTTAAATCTTTATAGCTGACCCCGTCTTCTTCCGCTGCCTGAATCATGACCCCAGCTCCGTATGCAAGCCCTATCGTTAAACCGGCAACCATTGTCATGGAGGTGTTTTCATTCATTCCGAGCATCCTTGTAACAGGTGCCATCCATCTTGAAAAAATAGTTAAAAAACCTTTATCTTTAAGCACCTGGATGATAATCATCAGCGGTATTACAATTAAGGCGAGCTGCACAATGCCAAGACCTGCTTTCTGAACAGCACTTAAACCAATTTCAACATAGCCGGACGGATCGGCTGTATTCTTTGGAATAAACCCATACTGTGCCGTTTCCTGTCCGCCCTGCCATAGCAGATTGATCATAATAGCAGAGCTGACCGCAAGCCCAATCCTTACAGCAAGAATGATCCAAAGCTTGATTCCCACCTTTGCAGCAACCGTTGATTCAATAATCAAGTTATGTGAGAACGAAAGCATAACAGCTAAAATAAACACTTCCTTAACAGATAGATCAAGTGTCAGGATTGCTGCTATACCAGCATACAAATTCAGCATGTTCCCAAGCACCAGCGGAATAGCGGCTTCACCTGATAAACCGAAAATTCCCATGACCGGCTGAATAAGCTTGATCAGCCACGGAAGAACCGGTGTGTGCTGAAGAAGACTCACAATCAAGGTAACCGGAAAAATAACCTTGCCAAGCGTCCAAGTTGTTTGAAGCCCTGCCTGAAGTCCTTTTTTTAAGCTATTAATCAGAAACATCCCCTTACTCAGCTGATTCTAAGTACCTTTCCTTTGAATATCCTTTGACTCTCCTGATAATTAATACTGCAGCCGCAAGCGCAATTAATACTAGAGAAATAACTTGTGCAACCCGCAGCGATTCCGTCAGCATCAAGCTATCGGTACGCATACTTTCAATGAAAAAGCGTCCGATTGAATACCAGATGATGTAGGTGAGGAAAAGCTCTCCCCTGCGCAAATTGGCTTTTCTGAGAAGCATAAGTCCGGCAAAACCGACAAGGCTCCACAGAGATTCATATAAAAACGTCGGATGATAGTAAGCACCATTAATGTACATTTGATTGATAATGAACTCTGGCAGAAACAATCCTTCTAAAAATTGACGGGTTACCTCGCCGCCATGGGCTTCTTGATTAATAAAGTTTCCCCAGCGTCCGATGGCCTGCCCAAGGATGATGCTCGGAGCTCCAATATCAGCAAGCTTCCAAAACGAGATCCCTTTCACCTTTGCAAAGATATAGCCTGTTACAAATGCCCCAATTAATCCGCCATGAATGGCCAGGCCCCCGTTCCATATCTTCACGATATCTCCCGGGTTTTGTGAGTAATAATCCCACTGAAAAATCACATAATAAATACGCGCACAAATAATCGCGATTGGAATGGCAAACAGCACTAAATCTACAAACGTATCTTTATGAAGTCCTCTCCGCTCACTTTCACGGACAGCAAGCCAAAGACCAAGCAAAGCTCCTATCCCGATAATCAAGCCATACCAATGCACCTGAATGGGTCCAAGCTCAAGAAAAACCGGATCGATAGGCGTAAAATTTTCCTCCATTGTCTCTATTCCCCCTTAACGATGATTATGCGTCGTCATGCTCAGTATCTGTTATGACATCTGTTAATTTATTTGTGAATTGTTCAGCAGCATTCAGACCCATGCGTTTTAATCTGAAGTTCATAGCCGCCACTTCAATGATGACCGCTAAGTTTCGTCCAGGGCGGACAGGCACAGTTAACTTAGGAACATCTGTGTCGATAATTTTCATTTTCTCTTCATCAAGGCCCAATCTGTCATATTGCTTCTTAGGATCCCAGATTTCAAGATCAATAATCAGGGTAATCCGTTTATAACTGCGGACTGCGCCTGCGCCAAATAACGTCATCACATTAATGATGCCAAGCCCGCGGATTTCTAAGAGATGCTCAATTAAGTCTGGTGCATTTCCGATCAATGTATCCTGATCCTCTTGGCGGATCTCAACACAGTCATCTGCAACTAAACGATGGCCTCGCTTTACAAGTTCAAGAGCCGTTTCACTTTTACCGACTCCGCTTTTGCCGACAATCAGCACACCTACGCCGTAGACGTCTACTAAAACGCCGTGAACTGCAGTGGTGGGAGCAAGCTTTCCTTCTAAAAAGTTCGTCAGATGACTTGATAGACGGGTTGTTTTTAAAGGAGAACGAAGCAGCGGAACAGACTTTTCTTCTGAAGCGTCTATTAACTCCTGCGGGATCTCCATTTCGCGTGAAACGATAATAGCCGGTGTTGAATCTGTACATAGCTGATCCATCCGGTTTCTCTTTTCCTCATCTGTCAGCTTTTGAAAAAACGTCAGCTCTGTTTTTCCGAGTATTTGCACGCGTTCTTTCGGGTAATATGTAAAAAAGCCAGCCATTTCAAGCCCTGGGCGGGACAAATCGCTTGTTGTAATGGGACGATTAATTCCTTCTTCACCGCTGATCAGCTCTAAATGGAATTTTTCAATTAAATCTTTCGTTCGAACTTTTGCCATCCTTCTGCTCCTCCTTTTTCTTTCAAGGGGTACCAATAAAATCCTCTCTTATTTTAGCACTTTTACATATTAAACGGAAACGGGGAATCCTTTACCGGCAATTTAATCTTTCTTTCCTATTTTTTAAAAAACATAGGACAATCACCGCTACTCTATTGCACATCCTGCAATATATTAGTAGGGTAAAGACCAATTAATAGGAGGACTGTACGTGAAGATTGCAATTGACGCCGGACATGGTTACACAACATCCGGCAAAAGAACGCCAGACGGTATGAGAGAATATGAATTTAATCGTGCTGCAGCAAATGAAATGAGGGACCTTCTCGCTGGATATGAAAATGTTTCAATCCTTTTCACTCACTCAGACACACGTGATGTCCCGCTGAAAGAGAGAACGGATAAGGCCAATGCTGCAAAAGCAGATGTGTTTGTATCCATTCATGCCAATGCATTTGGAAAAGGCACAGCATGGAATAATGTAAAGGGCATTGAAACGTATGCTCACGATTCAAAACCACAGGAGTCCTTTGCTCTTGCGGGAGCGGTTCAGAAGAAGCTGATTGAAAAAACAAAACGGGAGGACCGGGGGGTTAAGCTTGCCAACTTCCATGTCTTGCGGGAAACCAATATGACGGCGATTTTAATTGAGTGCGGCTTTATGACAAATCAAGAGGAAGCGCAGGCTTTAAAATCTGCCGCTTACCGCAAAACATGTGCGCAAGCTATTGTCGAAGCACTTGCTGCCTTTTATAAGCTTAAGAAAAAGCTGGCACCCGACCCAGCTCCTGCTCCGTCTCCTGAACCGGAAAAATTGTACAAAGTGCAAGTCGGTGCATTTGCAGAAAAAGAAAACGCCGTGGCCCTGGCCAATGAATTAAAAAATAGAGGCTACAGCGTCATCGTGCTTTACGAATAAAAGAGTAGAGACAGTATATTTCTTACAACTGTCTCTACTCTTTTAATTTTAAAAGAAACCTCTCCTTTGGCAGGTGCTTTTTAGGCCGGAATTTATTCAAGTATGGAGAATAAGTATCAACCTGAATTTCCTTTTGACTTGCCTTAAAAAATAGAAGACGCATAAAACCGTTGCCGCCATGCTTTTCAGCCTGATAATTCGCAAGCATCTGAAAAACTCTTTGCTCCTCAGAGAGGCGGGTTTCTAAAAAACCCGTTCCGTAATAATGACCGGATAAAACCAGTTTCACGTTTGGGTTTTTCAAAACGACTTTCTGAAAAAGTTCTTCTCCTGCAGGACTTCGCTCATTTTTATAATTCAAATAATCATGAAAAGCTAAAATCGCCGTGTGATTCCGGTAATCCTTAAGTACCTTATTCATCCAATTAAGCGCACTGCGATTTACATCCCATCCCATATAAATCATGATATATGGCTGATTGTGGATCGTCAGAAGATCATAGTGGCCGCGGTTATTTTCAAAAGAGCCGCCGTAAAACGGCTGCCGAATAAAACGATGATAGCCGAAATGATCTGTAAACACCTTATAAGGCTGTTCTGTATGAACCAAATCATGGTTCCCTGCCAAAACACCATATGGAATTCTCGTCATATCAAGCATTTTCAGTATTTGATCGGTTCTTTCCCATTGCACATCATCATTAGCATGATCCACCAGATCACCTGTATGAAAAACATATTGAATATTATATTTGTCCCGGTTTTCAATAATCCACTGTATTTGTTTAATCATGATTTCCGGATAGTTTTTTGCGTAATATTGAGTATCTGATAGCCAGACAATCGTCACATCGCCATCTTCAAATGAAAATTTCGCGTACGCAGGAGTTGTAAATAGACAAAGCAGCAGGACTGCCGCAATAAGAGTTTTTTTCATAACCTTCACCCATTTTTAGCGTACCCATCTAGCGTGTCCTTATGTTCACGATTTACATTTATGATCATTGGTCTATACTAGATATGGAAACCAAAACAAGGAGACATACATATGCTGAATGAATTTAAGAAGTTTGCCATAAAGGGCAACGTTATTGATCTGGCTGTCGGGGTCATAATCGGAACTGCATTCGGAAAGATTGTCACTTCTCTTGTGAATGACATTGTGATGCCGTTGATCGGGATCCTGCTCGGAGGAGTAAATCTTTCGGGGCTCCAATATACATTTAGAGATGCCCCTTTAAAATACGGAGTATTTCTGCAGACCGTTCTCGATTTCTTTATAATTGCTTTTTCCGTGTTTTTATTCATTCGATTCTTTGAACGGTTTAAGCGAAAAGACGAGCAAAAGCCTGTGCCTACATTAACAAATGAAGAGAAGCTGCTGACAGAAATCCGTGATTTGCTGAAAAAGGATGTACATGAGGAAAGAGAATTTTAGAAAGAAAAGCGCAAACGCCTTGATATGACCGAGGATCTAGACGCTCCGGGCTAAACCAAGGATGCTGGAAGCTATATAAATTCCGGCTTAAACAAAAAAGGCAGGATCCATGGGATCCGGCCTTTTTTTCTATTTCTTTTTACTTTCTTTAAGGGGTTCTATGACACCTTTTTGAATCAGCAAATGGAGCAGAGAAATAACAATAGAAGCTAAAATCGCTGTGCCAAAACCATCAATGTTAAAGGAGTCTCCCATTATCCCCTGCGCGATCATCAGAGTAATCGCATTGATGACAAACAGGAAGAGTCCAAGCGTCACCACCGTGACCGGCAAGGTCAGCAAGATGAGAAAAGGCTTCACTAAAACATTTAAAACAGATATAAGTAAGCTTGCAAGAATGGCGGCTCCTACACCGCTGATATGAAACGATTCAAAGTACCCTGATACAACAATCAGTATGAGGGCATTGACCAAAATACTGATGGCCCATCTAATCATGCTTAATGACATCTCCCTCATTCGGTACGATGAAGATCATGATCAAGTAAATAAGACCGAATGGGAAAAAGGCAGTGGTGAGCAGCAAAATTACAAATAAAATCCGGAGCAATGTTACGTCCATGCTTAAGTAATCGGCCAATCCGCCAATGACACCGCCAACCATTTTTTTAGATCTGGATCTATATAATTTCTTTTTCATATTGAATTACCTCTCTTTTAATAGAATAGACCCTGTTTTAGAATCTGCAAAAACAGACATCGTTTGTTCACCTGCTGTATTTGATTTAACCCTCAGTTCCTTTTGAATCGTTTCATTCTTCTCAAAAAGCACCTCAAGATCTTTTAAATCAGCAGCTACTGAACCTAAATTTGATTTAAGTTCCCCATTAATTTTCACGTTTTCCGGAACATAAACGTCCACGTTTCCAGTGGCTGTTTTAGCATACAGAGTATGACATCCTTCGTCCTCAAGCTTAACGACGATATTTCCATTAAAGCTTTGAACATCAATTCTCTCGCTTTTTCCGTTTAATTGGATGAGCCCATTTATTGTTTCCGCTTCAGTATGGGCTGCCTCGATGTTTGTCAGGCGGATTTGACCATTTGCTGTTTCAGCTTCTATTTTTTCACCCTTGAAATTCAGAACAGTAATAACACCATTTGCCGTTTTCGCATTAAAATCCCTTACGTTTAAATCTTCCCCTCTGATCGGCCCATTAAACAGCTTAATTTTAACAAGCTCATACTGCTGTTCAGGAACATACAGGGTCATATTGATTTTTACTGTTTTCTTTTCAGTGTAAAAACGGAACTTCGAACCGTCCACTGTGCAATCAACATTTTGCATAAAGGTTTCTCTTGCAAGCTCCTGATTCTCCGCACGGAATACTTTTGCATCACATTCGACGCGAACATCGTTTTGTGTCCATGCCTGCAGATTCACACTTCCGTTGATTAATTGAATATCAAAATCCCGGATATCAGCATCTTTGAACTGATATATGTGCTGAACATTGAGAGAACCGCCAAAGTTCAAATCAAGATCAAGCTCCTTTACCTTCTTCACTGCTGTTTCAATGAAAGTCACAAGCTTTGCGGGAAGAGAAGATTGTGAGGATTTCTCTTTTTCAACAAAAGCATCTTTTGAAAAAACATCTGCAGACATCGACGTCATCATTTCGCTTTCTTTATGACTATACTCCTCTTCCAGCTTTTCAATGAGTGTCAGTGCTTCACTTGCCGACAGCTTTCCCTGTTCAACTAGATCCAAAATGCGTTTTCTTTGTTCCTTCACTTTTTCCATCCCCCAGTATTTGAGTATGTATTTGAAAAGAAAAGCCTTGAGCAAGAAACCCAAAGCCTTTGTGATTAAACCGTTTTTAAAATTTTAATACCCTGTACAATGTTATAAATAAACGCAACAAGGTTCACTATGCCAATCAGGATAAATCCAAAAATGACAACTCCGAATGCAAAAGCTTCTGGTGCACCAGACATTCCTGCAAACAAAATCATAAAGAACGGTACAATAATTGTTACGATTGGAATGATATGTGACAGCAATGATTTTTTTGCATGCTGCTTCACTTCACGCTCATCAGAGATAAAGTAGACGATAATCGGAAATAAAAACGGTGCGAAAAAAATACTGAAATAGCATAATGATGAGAGCAATTTATTTGTATTCAATTTATTTCAACTCCTTATAACAAGTATACGATTGAGTAATAGATAAGTTTCATTAAATTTCTGTGAGCAGTTAGAATATCAACCGATTTTCAGGAATTATCTGCCTGTTTTTTTAATTAATCGTTGAAATTAAAAGATTTTTCAGCCAAACAGCGTTTACCGCAAAAAGACCCTTAACTAAATCTGTTAAGGGTCTCCCATTTATGCTTTAGCTACAGCTTCTTTTTCCTTGATTGCCTTTTTCATCCGGTCGCGGTCTCTTGTTAAGATAGGCTTTAAATACTTCCCTGTATATGAACCTTCTACCTTAGCAACTTGTTCCGGAGTTCCCGTTGCAACGATTTGCCCGCCGTGATCTCCGCCTTCCGGTCCAAGATCGATTAGATAATCGGCTGCTTTAATGACATCAAGATTATGCTCAATCACTAAAACAGTATCTCCATTCTCGACGAGACGCTGAAGCACTTTCAAGAGTCTTGCAATGTCGTCTACATGCAAGCCGGTTGTCGGTTCATCCAGAATGTAAAGGGAACGTCCTGTTGAACGGCGATGCAGCTCTGAAGCAAGCTTCACACGCTGCGCTTCTCCTCCAGACAGCGTTGTTGCAGGCTGACCAAGTGTAATATAGCCGAGGCCAACATCATAAATGGTTTGGAGCTTTCGGCTGATTTTTGGAATATTTTCGAAGAATCCCACTGCATCTTCTACGGTCATTTCTAAAATGTCAGCAATATTTTTGTTTTTGTATTTCACTTCAAGAGTTTCGCGGTTATACCGTTTTCCATGGCAGACCTCGCATGGGACATAGACATCAGGAAGGAAATGCATTTCAATCTTGATGATTCCATCACCTCGGCATGCCTCGCAGCGTCCGCCTTTTACGTTAAAGCTAAATCGGCCTTTTTTATAGCCGCGCACCTTCGCTTCGTTTGTTGTAGCAAAGACGTCGCGAATATCATCAAAAACACCTGTATAAGTCGCGGGGTTGGAACGGGGTGTCCGTCCGATTGGCGATTGATCGATATCGATCACCTTATCAAGCTCTTCAATTCCTTTAATTTCTTTGTGCTCGCCAGGCTTCGTTTTTGCTTTGTTCAGCTTTTGAGCAAGAGATTTATGAAGGATTTCGTTTACAAGCGTACTTTTACCAGATCCCGATACGCCTGTAACGGCCACAAATGTGCCAAGCGGAAACTTCGTTGAAACGTTTTTCAGGTTATTTTCGCTTGCGCCCTTTATCTCGATGAAACGTCCATCCGGCTTCCGGCGTTCAACCGGCAGGGGAATGAATTTTTTGCCTGATAAGTATTGTCCGGTTAATGAATTCTTATCATTCATCACGTATTCAGGTGTCCCTTCAGAAATAATCTCCCCTCCGTGAACCCCTGCACCGGGACCTATATCAATTAAATAATCCGCAGCAAGCATCGTGTCTTCATCATGTTCAACAACGATCAGAGTATTCCCGATATCCCTCATGCTTTGGAGCGTTTGAATCAGCCTGTCATTGTCACGCTGATGAAGCCCGATAGAAGGCTCGTCAAGTATATACAGAACACCTGTTAATCTTGAACCAATCTGAGTAGCAAGCCTGATTCGCTGAGCCTCCCCGCCTGAGAGTGTTCCTGCAGCACGGCTCAAAGACAGGTAATCAAGACCGACATTGTTTAAAAAGCCAAGCCTCTCTTCAAGCTCTCTTAAAATCAGTCTTGCAATCTGCATTTCTTTTTCCGTAAGATTGACCTTTTCAAAGAAATCGATTGCTTCATGAACAGATAAAGAAGTGACATTTCCAATGTGATTGCCATCAACAAGCACAGACAGGCTTTCTTTTTTTAAACGATGCCCTTTACACTTAGGGCATGCCTGCTGAGCCATATATTTTTCCATCTGCTCACGGATGTAGTCTGAGCTTGTTTCTTTATAGCGGCGCTCTACGTTGCGGATGACGCCTTCAAACAGAATATAATTTTCACGCACCTGACCGAAGTCATTTTCATAGCGAAAGTAAATTTCATCGTTTCCGCTGCCGTATAAAACCTTGTCCAGCAAGTGGGATGGGATTTCTTTTACAGGAACATCCATCGGGATGCCGTAATGATTGCACACAGCCTCAAGCAGCTGAGGGTAATATTGAGAGCTCGTCGGTTCCCATGGTGCCAGCGCATGCTGCTTTAATGATAAATCCTTGTTTGGAAGTACTAAGTCTACATCGACTTCAAGCTTCGTTCCAAGGCCGTCACACTCATTACATGCGCCAAACGGACTGTTGAACGAAAACATTCTCGGTTCCAGCTCGCCGATTGAAAATCCGCAAAGCGGACAAGCGTGATGCTCACTGAAAAGAAGCTCTTCTTCTCCAATTACATCAATCATGACTCTGCCTTCACCAAGGCCAAGTGCAGCTTCAAGGGAATCTGCAAGGCGCGCAGCGATTCCTTCTTTAATGACGATCCGGTCAATCACTACCTCAATGCTGTGTTTCTTGTTTTTCTCAAGAGTGATCTCATCACCGATCTCCATCATTTCCCCGTTTACGCGAACCCTGACATAACCTTGCTTTTTGATATCTTCAAACACCTTTGCATGTGTTCCTTTTCGGCCGGAGACAATCGGTGCAAGCACCTGAAGCTTTGTTCGCTCAGGATACTCTAAAATCCGGTCGACCATTTGCTCAATCGTCTGTGATGAGATTTCAATGTCATGATTCGGACAGGTCGGTCTGCCGACACGCGCAAAAAGAAGTCTCAGGTAGTCATAGATTTCTGTCACGGTCCCTACCGTTGAACGAGGATTTCGGCTCGTTGTTTTCTGATCTATAGAAATCGCCGGTGAAAGTCCTTCAATTGAATCAACGTCCGGTTTATCCATTTGACCAAGAAACTGCCGGGCATAAGCAGAAAGAGATTCAACATATCTGCGCTGGCCTTCTGCATAAATCGTATCAAACGCAAGCGACGATTTTCCTGAACCGGATAAGCCAGTCAGAACAACAAGCTTATCCCGCGGAATCGTCACATCTATATTTTTTAAATTGTGAGCTCGCGCACCTTTCACAATAATTTTATCAATAGCCATTCTAGTTTCATCCTTCCGCTTTTAGCTCTAAAATCAGATCGCGAAGCTCAGCTGCACGCTCGAAGTTCAAGCCTTTTGCTGCCTCTTTCATCTCTGCTTCCATTTGTCCGATCACCTTTTCGCGTTCTTTCTTCGTCAGCTTGCCGAGCTTTGGAACTTGTGCATCGAATTCTTCCCCGTCCTCTGGTGCAATCGTAGCCCGTATACCCTCGCGAATTTTTTTCTGTATCGTTTTTGGCTCAATGCCATGTTTTTTATTAAAAGCCTCCTGCGTTTCACGGCGCCGTTTCGTTTCATTCAATGCAATTTCCATTGATTTGGTCATTTTGTCAGCATACATAATAACGTGTCCATTTGAGTTTCTTGCCGCACGTCCAATAGTCTGGATCAGCGATCTCTCAGATCTCAGGAACCCTTCCTTGTCTGCATCCAAAATAGCAACTAGTGATACTTCAGGAATATCAAGACCTTCTCTTAAAAGGTTGATTCCGACTAGAACGTCATACTTACCAAGCCGCAGCTCACGGATGATTTCAATCCGCTCCAGTGTTTTGATTTCAGAATGCAGGTAGTTAACTTTGATGCCTATGTCCTTCAGATAATCCGTCAGGTCCTCCGACATTTTCTTCGTTAATGTTGTGATAAGGACACGTTCATTGCGTTCTGTCCTTGCCTGAATTTCCCCAATCAGGTCATCAATCTGACCCTGAATCGGTCTCACATCAATTGTCGGGTCAAGAAGTCCTGTCGGGCGAATGATTTGCTGAACCATTTCAGGTGTATGGTCAAGCTCATACGGGCCAGGAGTAGCCGATACAAACAGGATGTTATTGATATGCTTTTCAAACTCGTCAAATTGAAGCGGACGGTTATCTTTCGCTGAAGGCAGGCGGAACCCGTGGTCAACGAGAACCTGTTTTCTTGCCTGGTCACCGTTATACATCCCTCTGATCTGAGGCATGGTAACGTGGGACTCATCCACGACAATCATGAAATCTTCAGGAAAGAAATCAAGCAATGTATAAGGAGTGGAACCTGCCGGGCGAAGCGTCAGGTGTCTTGAGTAGTTTTCAATTCCTGAACAAAAGCCCATTTCCCGCATCATTTCAAGATCATAGCGGGTACGCTGTTCAAGGCGCTGCGCTTCTAACAGCTTTCCATTCTCATGAAGCTCTTTCAGCCGTTCATCAAGCTCCTGTTCAATATTTGTAATCGCAACCTTCAGCTTTTCCTCGCGGGTGACGAAGTGGGATGCAGGGAAGATCGAGACATGCTCGCGTTCTCCTTTGATTTCGCCTGTTAAAGCATCCACTTCTCTAATACGGTCAATTTCATCGCCGAAAAACTCAACCCTGATGCACTGCTCATCTCTTGAAGCAGGAAAAATCTCGACTACATCACCGCGCACTCTGAACGTCCCGCGTTTAAAGTCGATATCATTTCTTTCATACTGCACATCAACAAGTCTTCTGAGCAGCTGATTGCGTTCAATCTCCATGCCTGTGCGAAGAGAAACCACCAGATCACGGTATTCTTCAGGTGAACCCAAGCCGTAAATGCACGAGACACTCGCGATGATAATAACATCCCTACGCTCAAATAAAGAGGCTGTTGCGGAGTGTCTGAGCTTATCTATTTCATCATTAATGCTTGCGTCTTTTTCGATGAATGTATCGGTCTGCGGCACATAGGCCTCCGGCTGATAATAATCATAGTAGCTGACGAAGTATTCTACTGCGTTATTTGGAAAAAACTCTTTAAATTCGCTGTATAATTGTCCTGCCAATGTTTTATTATGAGCAATAATCAGCGTCGGTTTGTTTACTTCCTGGATGACGTTTGAAACGGTGAACGTCTTCCCTGTACCTGTAGCACCAAGAAGCGTCTGATGCTTCTTCCCTTCTTTTATGCCCTGGACTAGCTTTTTTATCGCCTCGGGCTGATCGCCCTCTGGCTTATAATTCGAGATTAAATCAAAACGATCGCTCAACAGGAGGACCTCCATTCATATGTAATCAGTATTTATATTTTACCATAAACAGGTGGAAAATCACCAAAAATACGAACTATAGTTCGCATGTTTCTTTCGACATTTTGATTCTATCATTATCGCCGGATTTTTCTATTTAAATGCCTGGCTTATCTTTTTCATTACCTTTTTTGGGCAGCTGGTAAACCGAGAGCAACCTCACGCCCAGCAATTTAGTACCCGCTTACTGTTAAAAGTGCTCTTTTCAACAAGCAGGACTTTCCCAACATATTCCGAGACTTTCTAACTTTATTCCAAGACTTTTAAAATTAATTCCGAGACTTTACGGATTAATTACGAGACTTACCAAAATAATCCCGTACAAATGTGAACAACTGCTTATGACCGTGGAGTTGGGCGATGGAGCTAATCATAAATGCTGGAAACTATACAAATTATGGTGTAAAAAAAACCCGCTCCCAAAGGGAACAGGTTCAAATCTCAATTCGTTTTTTCACGTCTTGTGCGTCTTGCCATTTTCGCAGCATACAAAAATCCTGCGGCGACAGATATCGCATCCAGTACTATGATAATCCATGATTCCATATACCCTTTCGAATAAGCTGCAGCTAAAAGAGCAATGGTCAGGACAGTCGCAACGTAGTGATTATATGAGACTCTGGCAAACAAAGTCAAAATAATAAAAGGCAGAGTCAGGGCCAGAACGGCTTTTAGTAACATGGAATCAGCTCCTGCTTACTTCTCTGAAGCAGAAAAGCTTTGGTAGTCGTTTTCCTGCAGAAGATCGATAAGTTCAATCTCTTTATGATTTTCTTTAAAATGCCTGAAGGTAAAATCATTTTCAAAGAGGACAGCATATTGATCATTGCGGTCGCGCACGAGCAGGCTTCTTGAATCAAAGAAACGTTTTTCGAATTTTTCATTGCCGATCCATCTTGGGATGCGGTCGCCCATAGGAACAAATTCGATCTCAACGTTGTACTCGGCTCTCATACGGTATTCAAATACCTCATATTGAAGCTGTCCGACAGCGCCAAGGATGATGTCGTCCGTTGAATCCTGACGGAAATACTGAATGGCCCCTTCTTGAACCAGCTGGTCAATTCCTTTACGGAACTGCTTTGCCTTCATGACGTTTTTCACGCGCACCTTTTTAAACATCTCCGGCGGAAACTGCGGAAGCTCATCATAATGATAGCCTTCTTTTCCGACCGTCAGTGTATCACCGATTTGGTAAACGTTCGGATCATAGATTCCGATGATGTCGCCAGCGAATGCTTCATCAACCGTTTCTCGGTCTTTAGCCATAAACACCTGCGTCTGGTTCAGCTTAAGCGTTTTATTCGTTCTGCTCAGCTGTACGCTCATGCCGCGCTCAAATCGTCCTGAGCACACCCGAAGAAAGGCGATGCGGTCGCGGTGGGCAGGGTTCATGTTGGCTTGAATTTTAAAGATATAGCCAGAGAATTCTTCTGTCTCAGGTGCAATGAAGCCCTGATTTGTTCTTCTCGGCTGCGGAGGAACGGCATACTGTAAAAACACATCAAAAAATGATTTTACACCAAAGTTAGCAAGCGCACTTCCGAAGAAAACAGGGGTTAATTCCCCGCGCTTAACACGGTCAGCGTCGAATTGATTGCCCGCTTCCTCAAGAAGTTCAAGCTCATCCTTCGTTTCCAAATAAGTTGGATGACTCCCAATTTCGGTTGCATCTACTTCATCTGAAGGAATTATCTCTTCCTGCTCGTTTCCTTTAAATTGAACGACTGTATGCTGCTCGCGGTCAATAATCCCAAGGAATCGCTTGCCCATGCCAATCGGCCAGTTCATCGGATAGGATTCAATTCCAAGCACTTCCTCAATTTCAGAAAGAAGCTCAAGCGGATCTTTTCCTTCGCGGTCCAGCTTATTAATAAATGTAAAAATAGGGATGCCTCTCATGCGGCAGACTTTGAAAAGCTTGATCGTTTGGGGCTCGACCCCTTTTGTAGAGTCGATGATCATCACTACGCTGTCTACTGCCGTAAGCGTACGGTATGTGTCTTCACTGAAATCCTCATGTCCTGGAGTGTCCAGAATGTTTACGTGGAAATCATGGTATGGAAAGCTCATTACACTTGATGTAACAGAAATTCCGCGTTTCTTTTCAATTTCCATCCAGTCAGAAGCCGCAAATTTGCCGGTCTTCTTCCCTTTAACCGTACCTGCTTCACGGATGACTTTACCGAAATATAATAATTTCTCTGTTAACGTCGTCTTTCCCGCATCCGGATGGGAGATGATGGCGAAAGTCCGTCTCTTTGATATTTCTTTATCTATGTTCATTTACATTACCCTCACAAAGTTTACTTCGTTTGAAATATATCATATTTGGAGCAATAGAACAATTTCACTCTGGACTTTCTCATGCTTACACAGGTGCTGTAAAAAAGAGCACATTCACTGCAGCCATCACTAGCGCACCGATAATAATAAATGCTGTATCCTTCTTCTTCATGTTTTTTTCCTCCTACTGCATTGTTTTTACTAGTTTATCAAGTAATTATGTCTAAATTATTAACAATTATAAATCATGTTTTTTATCAGGAAATTTCAGGATGAATTTGGTGCCGTGATCCTTCCTGCTATCAATCACGATTTCTCCCTGATGCAGGTGAACAAGCTGTTTAACAATTGATAATCCCAAACCGAATTCGCCAAATTGATGGCCGGTTCTGGACATATCCGCCTTATAAAAACGCTGCCATATAGATTCAACCTCTTTGGGGTCCATCCCGATACCGGTGTCTTCTATTTCAATAATTGTTTCCTTATATCCCTTTTTTCCGCGCAGCCAAACGGTCCCGCTCTCTGTAAATTGAATACTGTTTTTTGTAATATTAATTAAGATTTGAATGAGGCGGTCATAATCAGCAAAGACCGTTATTTCTTCATTCCCATCAATCTTTAATTCCACCTGTTTTTCCTCTGCCTGAAAAAATAAATGCTCTTTAATAATTTCAAATGCCTCTGTAAGCTGAATTTCTTCTTTGAAAAGCTTCACCTGATTGGAGCGGATTTTTTCATAATCCAGGTTTTCATTCACGAGTCTGATCAGGCGTTTTGCTTCCTGACTGACAAGCTGGATGCCTTTCTCCTTTTCGCCCTCTTCAATCATGTTATTTTTAAGCCCTTCAATTACTCCGCTGATTGTTGTTAAAGGAGTCCTTAGTTCATGAGAGACATCCGCCATAAATTTTCTTCTTCTATTCTCTAAACTTTCGATTTCCTGATTTGATTGCTTCAGCTGCTCCGCCATATTATTAAAATCGTTCGCAAGCTCGCCGATTTCATCTATGTTGGACGATGGCACCGAAATATCGTATTTCCCTTCCGCAATCATTGAGGTTGCGTTTCGGATCCGCTGAATTCTTTTTACATGAACGTTTGATAGAAACCAGCTTAACAAAAGTGAAACGGATAAGGAGATTAAAATAGTATATAAAAGATAGCGGTTAATCTCGCTGATTGTCTCTCTGGAACCTTTAATCGGCGAAACTAACAGAATTCCTCCTGAAAGATTGCCGTTTTCAAGATACGGCAGGGCAACTAAAGAAACCTCCTGGTTAAAGCGTTTGATTTCATGCTTAACGACGATTCTCTCGCCTTCCTTTAGATTCTGCCATTCTTCTTCTGTCGGCTGAAACCTTGGAGCGTTCCCTGCATACGGATAGAAAATCATTCCTTTATCATCAAAAAGACTAAACCGTATGCCTCTCGCACTGAGCACCTGCTCATACTCTTTCAAAGCGCGCTCTCCTCTGTTATTTTGCACGTCTGTTAAAATTCTGTTGCCATACTGCTCAAGTTCTTCCACCTTGTCTTCATAAACAAAGGATTCCGCATATTGGGCTACAACAAGACTCAAGATCATAAAAGCAATGATCAGAATGCTGATATGACTTAAAAACAGCTGATAAATATACTTAATTCTCATTCGGATCTACCGTTTCATCAAACTTATAGCCCACTCCCCATACGGTATGGAAAAAAGGCCTGGTTTGCGAGCCCAGCTTAGCCCGCAATCGTTTAATATGAACGTCTACCGTTCGTTCATCCCCGTAAAATTGATAGCCCCAAACCCGTTCAAGCAGCTGCTCTCGCGAAAAAACCTGCCGGGGATGCTCCGCAAAATAAAAAAGGAGATCAAATTCTTTTGGCGTTAAGTTTTCGACCTTTTTATTTTCAAGCAAGACCTCTCGTGTTTGTTTGCTGATTTTGAAATAAGCTGTTTCAAGACTGCCTGTCTCTTTTTTAGGTGCATGCGAGACTGAGTGCCTGCGGGACACTGCTTTAATCCTCGCCATAAGTGCAAGCGGGCTGAATGGCTTCGTCACATAATCATCGGCTCCCATTTCAAGCCCAAGAACCTGATCAGATTCGCTGTCCTTTGCTGTCAGCATAATAATCGGAACGGAGCTCTTCTCTTCCCTGATCTTTCTGCAAAGGGTAACCCCGTCCATCCCCGGCAGCATCCAATCAATAATCAGCACGTCCCAGTCTTCGCGTTTAAATACATTGTAGCCTTCAAGCCCATCATTTATAAAAGCACCCTGGATGCCTTCTTTTGAAAAAAACATCTCAAGCATTGCACTGACACTCTGATTATCTTCTATGACTAAAACCTTCATATTTACACCATCCAAAAATATGACTTTCTTTTCAAAGTAAAGTGAATTTCCATGTTTCGCAACAGTTTTCTAAATTCTTCCCTGTTTTTTAAAGGTTAAGAAATAGTTTAGACATAGTTTGTTCATTTCTAACTACTATTCTAAGAAAAGTGGAACCTGCTGTTTAGCCCCGACAGGCAGATAAGGATTCACCGGAAAAGTCCGGTTTTGATTTTTTTGGTGAATCTGTTCTGACCGAAGGGTTAGTAGTGGAGCTGGACACCGAGAACATTATAGAAAAACTAGTGTACTTATTCTAATACAAAGGAGTAATAAAATGAATTTTATGAAACGCGGTTTTTTAAGTGTGAAAGCACGTGCAGGAAAAAGCCTGCTGCAAGTCTTTATTTTTACTGTCATTTGCGTGTTTGTCCTATCAGGGCTGTCAATTCAGTCAGCTGCTGAAAAATCAAGTGTGCTTGCGAGAGAGTCGCTTGGAGGCGAAGTGACTCTTAATGTCGACATGGAAAAACTGATGGAACAGCAGCGCAGCGAAAGTACGGAAGAAGGCGAGAGAGTTCGCTTTCAGCCTGTTCCCATACAGGAAGAATCAGCTGAGGAGCTGACCTCCTATTCACAAGTAAAAGGCTATAACTTCTTATCCTCTACATTTGGAACAGCAGCGGACTTCGAGCCAATCGAAAATGAATCCGCGGATGCTGCAGAAACAGAAGAAGCTGCTCCGGGCAGAATGGGAGGCGGGGCAATGGCTGCCGCTGATCTTACACTGCAGGGTGTCATGTTTACGGATTCTGTCCAATCCTTCTTAAACAGTGAATCTGCTATTGTAGAAGGCCGCCACCTGACAGATGAAGATTTAGAGAAAAAGGTAACGGTCATAGAAAAAACACTCGCTGAAGAAAATGAGTTAGCAGTTGGCGATAAGGTCACTGTGCAATCAACTGCTGATGAAGAGACATCATTAGAACTTGAGATTGTGGGAATCTACGAAACTGCCTCTGCAGGCTCAGATCTTGGAGGCAGAAACGTCACAGCTATGAATCCATACAACCTGCTTTATGTTCCATATACAGCAGCAACTGCTCTTAAGGGAGCTGATTACGAAGGAACCATTGATCAGGCAGTTTATTACATGAACGATCCTGAGAAAATTGACAGCTTCGTGGATGAGGCAAAAGAAAACAGCAGCATCGATTTTGAAACGTTCAAATTGGATGCCAATGATCAGACATATCAGCAAATGATCGGTCCGATTAATAATGTAGCCTCTTTTTCAAAAAATGTTGTGTATTTAGTAACCATTGCCGGTGCAGTCATTTTAGGCCTCATCATTATGATGTCTATTCGTGAACGCAAATATGAAATGGGCGTCCTGCTTGCGATTGGGGAAAAGAAGTGGAAGCTAGTAGGTCAATTCTTGTTTGAAATTTTAATTATCGCTGTTCTGGCTCTTGGCGTTTCATCCGTAACCGGTCAAGCTGTGGCAAAACAGTTCGGAGATCAGCTGCTGTCTCAGGAGCTTACTCAAACAGAAGAAACCGCATCAAACCCTGCTTCATTCGGTGGCGGACGAGGCGGCATGGGAATGGGCGGACCGTTTGGCATGCAGCAGTCTGCTGCAGATGCAGATCCGATTGATGAACTTCAAATTGAAGTGACCGGAGAGGACTTAGGCATTCTCTTTGGCATAGGGCTGTTAATCGCTATTATTTCAGCACTAATTCCAGCTTTATCTGTTTTGAGACTTCAGCCAAAAACAATCTTAACGAAACAAGACTAAGGAGGAACAATACATGACTAATCTGCTGCAATTTGAAAATGTCAGCTACTGGTACCATCATGAAAATAAAAAACATGTGATTTTGAACGATATTTCCATTGGTTTTAACAAAGGAAGCTTCTATACTATTGTCGGACCATCAGGTTCAGGAAAAACAACCTTTCTCGCACTCGCAAGCGCACTTGACGTCGCGAAAGAAGGCTCCGTATTATATGAAGGCAAAAACATTAAGAAAATCGGCCTTTCAAACTTTCGCAATAAATATGTATCGATCGTTTTTCAATCCTATAACCTCCTGCCTTATATGACAGCCCTTCAGAATGTCACGACGGCTATGGAGATCACTGGATCGGCCCAGCCAAACAAAAATGAATTTGCTTTGCAGATCTTAGAGAAAGTTGGCATTTCCGAGAAACAGGCAAGACAAAAAGTGCTGACCTTAAGCGGAGGACAGCAGCAGCGCGTCTCCATCGCGAGGGCGCTTTCCTGTCAATCTGAATTAATCATTGCAGACGAGCCAACGGGGAATTTAGATGAGGACACAGCCAAAGACATTGTCCGCCTCTTTCAAGACCTTGCCCATAAGGAAGATAAATGTATTATTGTTGTCACCCATGATCAAAATATTGCGGCGATTTCCGATGTGACAGTGAAGCTTTCTAAGGGGAGTTTTTATGTGAGTCAAAATAGGGAAGCGGTTGGTTTAAAAAGCTAAGATTAATGCCCGTTCCGCTCATCTAAGATGATCGGAGCGGGCATTTTTATATTTTACAATTGATGGGGCACGTGTCAATCAAGATTCCGTCAAATAATCCATTTACTTTCCAATACAGGGTAATTACTTTCCAAATCGTCCTATTTACTTGAAAAAAATTAAGAAATACTTTCTAAATGCAGTATTTTACTTTCTTTTTTCCAATTACCTCCTAACCCTATACGATATCCTCATTATTAAAACGCTCATAATTGGAATTCCGCCTAAAATGAAGTACATTTCCCCAATTTCTTTAAATAACTGAGTGAAGAATCGAAGTTGAACTTCGTTAGAAAATAACACTTGCGATCGGCTGTGGTTCTGCTTCAGCTGCAAGCGGCGAAAGATAGTGCCTTCCGTTTAGTGCTCTTGCATGTTCTTCTTTGGCTTCCTTCACTTTCCCTGGGTGAACAAGCAAATCAACAGCTGTCGCAGCAAGTACTTTCCCTGCATGAAGCATGCCTTTATGACCGATGCTCATTCCCCCCTGTGAAACAACCTGCCACGTATGAAAAGGAGTTCCTACAGCAGCTGTGACAACTGAACACTGTGCGGTTGGCACAAGCCAGCTGACATCTCCGACATCTGTTGATCCATAAGAAAAACCCTCATTATATTTGTATGGTTTTAGTTCATCTGATAAATAAGGATACGATGTGTCCTTAGAGAAAGTTGACTGAATTTCTTTGGCAAAGTCTTGCTCTTGTTCCGTAAAATTCGGAAGACCGATTTTTTGGAAGTTTTCAAACATGACAGATTCCAGCGTTTTATTTAATACGAGATTGGAAGAACCGGCATCAAAGCGGACATCTAGCTCTGTTTCCGTCATTAACGCTGCTCCTTCAGCAATTTTTAACACTCTTTCGTATATCTCCTGCACTTGTGCAAATTCTGGAGCTCTAAGCTTGTACAAGACTTCGGCAAACGGCTGAACAACATTTGGCGATTTTCCGCCTGAGTTCGTAATGGCGTAGTGAAGCCTGGCATCCTGAATAAGATGCTCTCTTAAAAAATTGGCGCCTAAATTCATCAGTTCGACTGCATCTAATGCACTTCTTCCTAAATGAGGGCTTGCTGCAGCATGTGAGCTTCTCCCATTAAAAGTGAAATAAATCTGGCAAGTCGCTAAGTTTCCTGAGGATTGAATATGGTTAGTGGATCCTGGATGCCATGTCAGCGCTGCGTCCACGTCGTCAAACAATCCCGCTCTGACCATGAACCCTTTTCCGCCGCCGCCTTCTTCAGCCGGACAACCGTAAAAGCGGATTGTACCTTGTAAACCCGATTCCAGCATGTAGTCCTTTAATATAACTGCCGCTGCAAGCGCACCTGTCCCAAGCAGATTATGCCCGCATCCGTGTCCGTTCCCCTCATTTTCAATTGGAGATTTATGTGAGATCCCTTTTTCCTGACTTAGATTAAACAGGGCATCATATTCCCCAAGAATCGCAATGACAGGACTTCCGTTTCCGCAGCTTCCGACAACTGCCGTTGATATGCCGCCTGCTTCCCTCTCAACCTCAAAACCTTCCATTTCCAATGTTTCTGCCATTTGTTCAGCAGACTGAACTTCTTCATATCGAGTTTCGGCATAGCTCCAAATTTCGTCACTGACGTGAATGAATAGGTCACGCTTTTTTTCAATAAGCTGAGATAAACGTTCATAGTAAGGGATACTCATGATTCGATTTCTCCTTTTCTATTTTCTGGCGGACGGAACAACATCATTTGGTATTGGATTACGATAAGGGTCATCTTGGGTTTTTCCAGCCAGCTCCTGTTTTGCCAGAGTGATTAACTCAGGACTGTTTAAGATTTCAAGAGCTGCTGCTGCCATGACTTTTCCTGCGTGAAGCATGCCTTTATGAGCAAGCGGCATGGCACCCTGCGCTACAATTTGGTATGTATGAAACGCTGTGCCTGCAGCAAAGCATGCTGTTTGAATCTGTCCGGTAGGCACAACCCAGCTTACATCGCCAACGTCTGTAGAGCCTGCAATGTTCACCGTGACGTCCAAAGGGATGACAGAATCAGCTAAATCCTTATTCTTCATTTCTTTAGACAGGCCAAATGTTTTATCCTCGTCAGTCAGCGTTGCGCGGATGTTTTTCGCAAACTGTAAATCTTCTTCATTAAACTTGGGTGTTCCAAACTCTATGAACTTTTCATGCAGCACCTTTTGAATCGTGTTATTAGGAATGAGATTGGAGCAGGCTTTATCAAAAATAATTTCAAGATCGGTTTCAGTCATCAGTGCTGCTCCTTCGGCAATTTTGCAGACTCTCTTATAAATCTCGTCAACTTGGCTGACGTTTGGCGCACGAACCAGATAAAGCACTTCTGCTTCAGACTGAACAACGTTTGGTGAAAAACCACCTGTATTTGTAATCGAATAATGCAATCTGGCATCCTGAATGACATGTTCCCTCAGATAATTGACTCCGGCATTCATCATAGCAACCGCGTCGAGAGCGCTTCGCCCCGTGTGCGGGCTTTGTGCTGCGTGAGCCGAGCGGCCTTTGAATTTAAAATAAACTTGATAGTTAGCTAGAGAGCTGCCGTTCATGACACCGTTTCCCGTTCCCGGATGCCAGCACAGCGCATAATCGACATCTGCAAACAGTCCTTCCCTGACCATAAAGGTTTTGCCGGACCCGCCTTCCTCACCAGGACAACCATAGTAGCGGATTGTTCCTGGCAGATTGTTCGCTTCCATAAATTCTTTAACAGCGACTGCCGCGGCCAGTGAACCTGATCCAAGTAAATTGTGCCCGCATCCGTGTCCATTCCCTCCCTGAGTGACGGGATCATGATCCGCCACCCCCTTTTTCTGACTCAACTCGGCGAGGGCATCGAATTCACCCAAGATAGCAACAATGGGTCCATCTGCTCCAAAACTTCCAATAAATGCGGTAGCCATATTCCCAACACCTCTGTCTACTGTAAAACCTTGCTGTTCAAGCGTTTTACAAAGAAGCTCTGCCGATTTATATTCTTCAAAGCGTGTCTCCGCATATTCCCATATTTGATCGCTTATCGATATGAAAATATCTTTCTTCGATTCAATCATTTTCGAAACCTTATTCGATATTCTTTCAGCTGCTTGCTGCTCTTGCATGATCGGCCTCCTCCTTGAAATTTCTTACTTCATATAAAAAAATGATTCAAAGGCTAATTGGACCCTGTCATCGTCCAATTTTGAAGGTTTTTATGAAAGCCAAATACTTTAGGCTCTCCCTCTTTCACTTCTTTGCTGACAGCTGAAAAATCATTATCTGAATACAAGGTGAAAACAGGCAGGTCTTCATTCCAAAGCTTTTGCAGCTCTGAATAAATTTCTTTTCTTTTTTCCACATCAGGCTCAGATTTCCCCTTATTCAGCAATTCATCACTCTTTTCACTGTTGTATTTCATATAATTTGAAGGCGCATTTGACTTATACATGGAGGAAATATCTGGATCAAGCGAATTCGTAAATCCAATAAACATAACATCATAATCCCCTGCCTTGGCTTTTGCCAGCAAGGTCGGGAAGTCATACGTTGTCACGTTTGTTTTTAATCCTATCGCTTTCAAGTCTTGAGTAATAATATCTGCAGATTGTTCACGGACCTTGTTGCCCGTCGGAACGATGATGTTTAACGGCTTGTTAAAATCCCATCCTGCTTCTTTTAACAGCTGCTTTGCTTTCTCAGGATCATACGTATACGTCTTAAGGTCTTTATCTAGATACGGGCTGACAGAGGTATAGGGACCATCAACGATTTCGCCTTCACCTTTCAGGAGCTTGTCCACAATCGCCTTACGATCAATTGCATAAGCAACAGCTTGCCTGATTTTCGGATCTGCAACCGATTCTGTGTTGAACATAATAGATTGATAGCCATATGTTTTTTCAAATTTAGTCGTTACATTTTGGAACTTTTCTACTGTTTCATAGTCATTTGCAGGGATCTTCCCTATTCCTCCCGCTGCGTTCATGCTAAGTTCTCCCGTTTGCAATTGAGCAACGATATTAGCTGCCGGCATTATTTTCACAAACATTTTATTAAGCTTTGGCTTACCTAAATAATAATTTTCATTTGCTTCATATTCTACGTACTGATCCTTCTTATAAACGACGAAATTGAAAGGTCCATTTGTAACTGTTGGCTTTTGCATGAAAGGATCTTTTGACAGATCTTCAGGCTTTACATCTTGCAGCACATGCTTAGGCAAGATCATAAATTTAGCTCCCAGCTGCTCTTTTACCATATTTGGGTCAACAGGCTGTTTCGTTTTAAAAGTAAATGTTTTTTCATCAACTTCTTCAATTGAAGGGATCTCTGTCTCACCTTCCGGAAGCTTTCCGCTATCATCTAATCCATCAATAATGGTGAGAAAGTTACCTACGCTTGTTTCCGTTTTAGGATTTGCGACAAGATTCATTGTGAAAATTGCATCAGCAGCAGTAACAGGTTCACCATCAGACCACTTGGCATCCTTTTGAATCTTGACGGTGTAATTTTGTTGATCTGTGGTCTCAAATGATTCGGCAAGCTTTGGTGTGAAGCTTTGCGGCGCATCCATATCCAAAAACGTATCAAACATAAATTTCTCAAGAAATTGTGCAGCAACATCAGTAGAATTAATCGGATTAAAGGTTACAGGAGGATTTACCATTCCAATGAACATGCTGCTATCTCCTGAACCACCACTGCTTGTTGTACTTGTTCCACCCGCACTGCAGGCTGCGAGTAACAAAAGACTTAAAATCATACAGATCGAATTTTTGATCAACTTCATTGTTTTCCCCCCATATTCACTATAATCGTTTTGATTTTATTTAAAGCTTTTCGGATCTAATGCATCACGCAGTCCGTCACCCATGAAATTAATCGAAAGAACTGACAGGATAATCATTAAACCAGGCGGAATCCAAAGCCAGGGCTGCGTGCCAAGCACGGTTAAGGACTGTGCCTCAGTCAGCATGTTTCCCCAACTGGCAGCTGGCGGCTGTACTCCCATGCCCAGAAAACTCAACGAGGTTTCAAGGATAATGGCAGAAGCAATTCCAAACGTTGCATTTACTAGAATAGGCGCAAGACAGTTTGGCAAAATATGCTGAAAAACAATTTTAGGAGCTGAATATCCAAGCGCAACACCGGATTTAATATAGTCCATCTCTTTTACTGACAGTACGCATCCCCTGACTAAGCGCGCCACTGACGGCCAGCCCAGGAGTCCAATAACTAGGATAATGTTAAAAAGGCTGGGACCTACCACACTGACAAGAACAAGAATGACCATTAAATAAGGAAAAGACATAAATATATCTGTTAAACGCATGATGATCATATCAACCCACTTGCCAAAATAACCAGCTAAGGCACCGAGGATTGTCCCAATCGTTATGTAAATGGCAACGGCTCCAATGCCAACTGACAGGGACACTCGTGATGCATAAATGAGGCGGCTTAATAAATCTCTCCCAACCTGGTCAGTACCTAGAATGTGTGTTGAGGAAGGCGCTGAGGAAAACTCTCCTTTGATATCATAAGGACTGAGCGGAGCAAAAACAGGCGCAAACACTGCGATTATTGCCATAATCGTAAAAATAACGAGGCCCACAACCGCTAGCTTATGCTTGAAAAACCTCTTGGTAATTTCTTTGAAATTGCTTTCTTCTTTCCCTAAATCCTCTCTCAATTCTCGCGGCGGCAGATTAACCTCAACTTCAACCTTCGGGTTAGCAAAAGACATGGCACGCACTCCTTTCTGAAAGTTAGGTGTACTTGATTCTCGGGTCTGCTACAGAATAAAGAACATCAGAGAGCAGGTTGGACAACAGCACACTAACTGCGGCCAGTAAATTTATTGCCATTAAGGTTGGGTAGTCCCTTGATCCAATGGCTTGAATGGTTAATTGGCCGAGTCCTGGCCATTGGAAAATCTGTTCGGTTACGACAGCGCCCCCAATTAGTAAGGGAATATCCATACCTATAATGGTGATGATGGGGATAAGAGCATTTCTAAGTGCATGTTTATTTGTAACAACAAATTCCTTCAATCCTTTAGCTCTGGCCGTCCGAAGGTAATCCTGCCCTAACACCTCAAGCATGCTTGACCTCACATAACGGACCATACTTCCTGCAATCCCAGTCCCAAGTACAAAGGCAGGCAAAATGAGGTGAAGAAATGTATCAAAAAACCCGCTCGATCCGCCTAGAGTGTTCATCCCTCCTGTTGGCAGCACTTGCAATATCAAGGAGAAAATATAGATGGCACCGAGTCCAAGGAAAAAACTCGGAATCGATACACCAAGAAATGAGAAAGTTGTAGTGAGATAATCTGTCCATGAATACTGTTTTACCGCACTAATAATGCCGATTGGAATCGCAATTAAGTAAGCTATAATCAAAGCCGTCCCCATAAGCAGAAGAGTTGGAAAAACCCTTTCAGATATCATATTGATTACAGGTTCATATGTCGTAAATGAATTTCCAAAGTCACCCTTCAAGATGTTGACGAGCCAGTGCCAGTATTGAACATAGATAGGGTCATTTAATCCAAGAGCCTCTTTCTTAATGGCAATATCCTGTTCTGTTGCATCAGGGTTAATATACATTTCTACAGGATCGCCTGGTGCCAGATTCACAATGAAAAAATTGAATACTGTCACACCAAATAAGACAGGTATGGCAATAAGAATTCTGCGCACTATATACTGGAACACTCTGATCTCCTCCTTTATCTATGACTGTTCTTAGTTCAGCGGAAAATGACATGCGATTGATTGGCTGCCTCCTAATAGCTCTGGCGTTTGCTGCCTGCAAATATCCTTCGCTATCGGGCATCTTGTATGAAAGCTGCATCCTTTCGGCGGATTTGCCGGGCTCGGGACATCACCCGCCAATACAATTCTTTCCCGATTCCTGAAATGCGGATTTGGTATGGGATATGCATTTAATAAGGCTTGTGTATACGGGTGCTTCGGATTCTTAAAAATATCCTCCGTTTTGCCAATTTCGACAATTTTCCCAAGATACATAACCGCGATGCGATCGCTTATGTATTTAACAGCGCCTAAACCATGAGCAATAAACAAATAGGTTAAGCGGAATTTTTTCTGCAAATCCTTTAACAGATTCAAAATTTGAGCTTGGATCGATACATCAAGTGCCGACACTGGCTCATCGCAAACGATCAGCTTTGGTTCAAGAATTAATGCACGGGCTATGCCGATTCTTTGTCTCTGACCACCTGAAAATTCATGGGGGTAGCGGTTTTTATGAGATTTTGTGAGACCGACAATTTCGAGCATATCATCAACTTTTTTGACTGCCTCCTCCTTGCTAGCAAGCTTATGAGCAAGCAGCGCCTCAGCAAGAAGATCTCCAATCCTCTTTCTGGGATTCAGTGAAGAATACGGGTCTTGAAAAATAATCTGCAGATCGAGGCGGGCTTTTCGCAAATCGGCGCCATTTAAGGATGATAAATCCCTTCCGTTGAAAATGATTTGACCGCCAGTCGGCTCATCCAATTTTACAATTGATCTGCCTGTTGTAGACTTTCCGCAACCCGATTCCCCTACTAGTGCAAGTGTTTCTCCAGGGTAAATTTCAAAATTCAAGCCATCGACCGCTTTGACATGGCCAACAGTTCTGGAAATAATCCCTTTCTTGATTGGATAATATTTTTCCAGCTGTTTGATTTCAATTAGCGGCTTGTCCATGTTCGGTTCGGGAATGAATCTTTCTTTTTCAGCAATTGGAATACTCATACTTGTACCTCCATGTCAGAAGCTGCTTCGCTGCTCCTTTGCCCTTCATATAACCAGCACCTAACTTTATGAGGATTGTTTTCATCTAAAGAATCCAGAGCTGGGTTTTCGGATAAACATTTATCACGTGCATATGGACATCTGGCATAATAGCGGCAGCCCTTCGGCATATTCTGCAGCGTTGGGACAGCACCGGGAATGGAATAAAGCCGCTCATGCTTGTCCGACTCCAAATGCGGAATAGACTGCATCAGCCCTTTCGTATAGGGATGCTTTGGGTCATCGAATAAGGTAAACACATCCGCTTCCTCCACAACTTGCCCTGCATACATGACAAGCACCTTATCGGCCATTTCCGCTATAACTCCCAGATCATGGGTAATCAATATAATCGCTGTTTTAGATTCTTCACGTAAGTCCTTCATCAGCTGAAGTATTTGCGCTTGAATCGTGACATCCAAGGCTGTCGTCGGTTCATCCGCTATTAATAAACTTGGATTGCATGACAATGCCATCGCAATCATGACTCTTTGTCTCATGCCTCCAGATAGTGCGTGAGGGTATTGATCCATTATTTCTTCTGCTCTTGGGATTTTTACTTTCTCAAGCATTTGGACACCATACTTTTTGGCTGCTTTTGCATTCATGTTCGTATGAAGCCTGATCGATTCAACGAGCTGATTTCCAATCGTGAAAACCGGATTGAGTGACGACATCGGCTCCTGAAAGATCATGGAAATTTCATTCCCGCGGTACTTCCTCATTTCCGCTTCCGATAATTTGGATAAATCCGTTTTGTTTAACATGATTGAACCTTCTTTAAGGTATCCGTGCTTCCCCAGCAAACGCATGATGGATAAAGAGGTGACACTTTTCCCGCAGCCTGATTCTCCTACAATTCCGAGGGTTTCCCCCTTCTCAAGTTCAAAGGAAACCTCCTCTACAGAAACGACTTCCCCTTTATCTGTTGAAAAAGCCGTCTTTAATTTATCAACCTTAAAAAAAGGATCTGACACCTTTTACACCCCCCTATAAAGTCGTGCTGATATTAAACAATTTCAATCGCCTTCTCTTCCGGAATTACAGCAGCATAATGATAGACGAGTCCCAGCAATGATTTTGCGGCATACACCATTGCACGTTCATCAAAATCAAATTTAGGATGATGATGGGGATAAGCTGCTCCTGTTTCTTCGTTTCTGGCGCCCGTATGGTAGAACATTCCTGGTTTATTTAACAAATAATAGGCAAAATCCTCACCACCCATAATTGGCGGAGTTTCCATCAGCATCCCTTTATCTAATGAAGAAGAGATAACCTCTTTAAATACTTCAACTTCCTCATTATGGTTGTATACTGAAGGATAGCCGTTTTGATAAGAGACTTCACAGTCAGCATGGAAGGCAAGACAAACTCCCTTTACAATATTCTTTAATTCCTCTTCAACATATGTCCTTACTTCCTCGTCGAACGTTCGAACGGTTCCAGTAATGACCGCTGAATCAGCAATAACATTGTTTGCATTTCCAGCGTGGAAGGAACCTACTGATAAGACAGCCGATTTTTGGGGATCTACTCCTCTGCTGACAACATGCTGAAGCTGATTTACTACTTGGGCGCCAATCGCAATTGAATCAACTGTTTCATGAGGGGATGAGCCATGACCGCCTTTTCCAATGATTTTTATTTCAAACGAATCCGCCGAGGCCATTGAATAGCCTCTGCGATAGGCAAATGTCCCAAGCGGTCCTCTTGACGATAAATGCGTTCCGTATACAACATCGACATCTTCTAAACAGCCATCCTCTATCATTGCAATGGCACCGCCAGGGTAAAGTTCTTCTGCGTGCTGATGAATAAGTACTACATTCCCTGCAAGAAGATGCTTATTTTCACTTAATATTTTTGCGACAGCCAATAGTGTTGCTGTATGACCGTCGTGTCCGCAGGCATGCATCACACCAGGAACAGTCGATTTATATTCGACTTCTTTTTCATCCTGAATGGGCAGAGCATCAAAATCAGCTCTTAGTGCAATCGTTTTTCCAGGTTTCCCGCCATAAATTTTCCCGACTACTCCCCTTCCGCCTACGCCAGTGCGAACTTCAATTCCATAGTCTTTGAGAATACCCGCTATCATATTCGGTGTTTCAACTTCTTGGAAGGAAAGCTCAGGATTGCGGTGAAGATGCCGCCTCCATTCCACCATTTGACTAAACATTTCCTCTGCTTGATCATGCCATGCTTTTAACACGCTCATTCCTCCATTCCTCACAATAAAGATTGAATAATCTTAATTTAAATATTATTCAGATAATTAAAACCATACTTGTCCTTCAGCACCGATATTTTTGATAATGGTTATACAGCTCCTATCATTTATATTTTTCAATAACTTATCATATATAAATAGATGTTGAAATAATCATGTTACTTTATATGACAAATAATATTAATATAAGTATTAATTTTCATCCATCCTTATAGAGATGTGAAAATGGAAGATTATATAACAAACTATTGAGTGTCTGCACCGTTACACTCCTAATGTACAAAATACATAAGGAACAACATTTCACAATCAAACCATTCCTTATGGTGGTTTCCTTCTCTTACATAAAAAACAAGACCGCAGAATGAATACATTTCTGCGGTCTCACCAATTAATCCCTATTCAATTGAACCCGATACTTCCTCCGTCATCCCGGCAACAGATTCAAGACCACCGCCTGATAGGTACCAATAGTCAGGATCTAAATAAATAATCTTTCCATTTTTATAGGCTTTCGTATTTTTAACCAAATCATTTTCCACTACCTGCTTCGCAGAGGACTCTCCGCCGGCAACTGCTCCTCTATCAATAACAAATAGGTAATCAGGGTCTTTTTCTGCAATATATTCAAATGAAATGCTTTGTCCATGTGTAGAGACCTCGATTTTTTCGTCAGCTGCTGCGAAGCCGAATTCGTCATGGATAATGCCGAAGCGTGATCCTGCTCCGTAAGCACTTACCTTGCCGTCATTTGCAAGGACGATTAATGCTTTTTCACCGCCTGCTGATGCTTTCTCATTAAGCTCTTTGATAGACTCTTCTACTTTAGCAAACTCTTTTTCTGCTTCTTCTTCCTTGCCGAAGATCTCGCCTAATGTTGTTACATTTTCTTTAAATGATTCCATGTACTTCGTTGTATCCACGCCCATGAAAATGGTCGGGGCAATCTTGCTCATCTCTTCATAGGAATCCTGCTGTCTGCCTGAAATGATGATGAGATCTGGTTCCATTTCATTGATTTTCTCAAAGTCCGGCTCTTTTAAGCCGCCGACATTTTCGTATTTTGCATCTTCATATTTTGAAAGATAAGAAGGAATGTTTTCCTGAGGCACTCCCGCTGCTTCAATGCCTAATTTATCTAATGAATCCAATGTTCCGAAGTCAAAAACAACGACTTTTTTTGGATTTTCAGGTACTTTTGTTTCCCCTAATTGATGCTTCACTGTTATTTCTTCTTTCTCTTTCTCACCGCTGGCAGAAGTTTTTTCTGCCTCTTTTGTTCCGCACGCTGCTGCAAAAACAGCCAGTACTACCGTTAAAAGGACTACTAATAAATTCTTCTTCATTCTCTTCACCTCTATTATTTTTTTAAAAATAAACACAAATGCGATTGCCGTTTATCGTTTGAATATCAATATCCATCTCATAAATTTCTTTTAAAACAGGGGATGTAATGATTTCTTCAACAGGACCTTCCTTCACAATTTTCCCGTCTTTTAATGCGACAATAAAATCCGAATAGCAGGAAGCAAAGTTGATATCATGAATCACTATCACGACTGTTTTTCCAAGCTCATCCACAAGCCTTCTCAGCACTTTCATAATCTGCACGGAATGCTTCATGTCGAGGTTGTTCAGTGGCTCATCAAGAAGGACATACTCTGTATTCTGGGCGATGACCATGGCAATAAATGCGCGCTGCTGCTGGCCTCCGCTCAGCTGATCTAAGTATTTATCCTGCATGTCCTGAAGCTCCATATACTGAATGGCCTCATCAACGTGCTTCATATCTTCCTTTGAGAGATTACCTTGAGAATACGGAAACCGTCCAAAGCTGACCAGGTCTCTGATCGTTAAACGGATATTCAAATGATTGGACTGCTTCAGGATTGAGATTTTTTTCGCAAGATCATTGCTTTTCCATTCTTCAATGTCAGTGCCGTCAATAAATACCTGTCCCGTATCCTTTTTAATCAAACGGCTGACCATCGACAGCAGCGTGCTTTTTCCCGCTCCGTTCGGTCCGATAAAAGAGGTGATTTTCCCTTTTTCGACCCGGATTGATACATCTTCCACTACATTCTTATTTCCATACCGTTTTGAAACCTTGCTGACTTCTACCATGATTTATTCTCCCTGAGCAGCAGATAAATAAAGTACACGCCGCCTATGAAATTGATGATCACGCTTAATGTTGTTGAAAAGGTGAAGACTTTCTCAACGATAAATTGACCGCCGAGCAAAGCAATAATGCTGATTAAAATCGACCCTGCAATCAAGTACTTATGCTGATGTGTTTTTAAAAACTCATGTGCCACATTTGCAACAAGCAGGCCAAGGAATGTAATCGGGCCAACGAGAGCCGTTGCGATAGAGACTAAAATGGCAATAATAATCAGCAGTCTTCTGACCACTCCATCATAGTCGATGCCGAGATTTACAGCGTGCTCCCTTCCGAGCGAGAGCACATCGAGGAAATGACTGAATTTCATAAAATAAACCGCAATCGCAGCTGTTATAAGAATCGCAGCAAGGAGAAGATCTGTGTTCACATTGTTAAAGCTTGCAAACATCCTGTCCTGCACGATCTGGAACTCATTCGGATCTATCAGCACCTGCAAAAACGAGGACATGCTTCCAAATAACGTTCCAAACACAATCCCGACTAACAGGAGAAAATAAATGTTTCTCCCTTCTCTTTTAAAAAGAAGCTGAAAGAGCAGGAGGGCAAATAGCACCATTAACCCGACAGATAAAAGAAAGTTTACATTCTTATTAGCCATCGTCAGTGATTGAGAACCAAAAACAAAGATGATGAACGTCTGAATAAAAAGATAGAGTGAATCTAATCCAATGATGCTCGGAGTTAAGATTCGGTTATTTGTAATCGTTTGAAAAATCATCGTAGAAAACGCGATGCAGCTTCCTGTCAAAACAATGGCCAAAATCTTGACTCCCCGTTTTGGAAGAACATAGTCCGGGTTCCGTCCAACATCATAGAATAGGAAAATTGCAGCGAATAATACGGCGATGACTCCAAGGATGATAAGCTTCGTTTTATTATTCATATGCCTTTCTCCTAAACAGTAAATAAATGAAAATGATGCTTCCGATCACACCGACAGTCAAACCAATCGATATTTCATACGGATAAATGATGATACGCCCTAAAATATCACAGAACAGGATAAATACTGCACCAAGCAAAGCTGTATGCGGCAGGCTTTTCTTCAGATTGTCCCCTAAATAAATGCTGACGATGTTCGGAATGATTAATCCGAGGAAAGGAATGACGCCTGCGGTCAAAATAACGACCGTTGTCACAAGAGCTACAATCACAAGACCTATATTGACAACCTGCTTATAATTCAGTCCCAGATTGGCTGAAAACTCTTCTCCCATTCCCGCTACCGTAAATCGATTCGCAAAGAAATACGCAACAATAACAAGAGGAATGCTTATGTAGATCAGCTCATACTGCCCTTTTACAATCATAGAAAAATCGCCCTGAAGCCAAGATGACATGTTTTGAATCAAATCATTTTTGTAGGCGAAAAAGGTTGTAATGGAACCAATGATGTTGCCGAACATTAAACCTACAAGCGGAATGAAGATCGTATCTTTAAATCTGATTCTCTCTAAAATCTTCATAAAAATGAACGTACCGGCTAGTGCAAAAACGAAGGCAACACCCATCTTTTCAAGCGGACTTGCCGAAGTGAATATCATCAGCGAAACTAAAATGCCCAATCTAGCAGAGTCCATAGTACCTGCTGTGGTCGGAGAGACAAATTTGTTCCTCGTTAACTGCTGCATGATTAAGCCGCAGATGCTCATACTAACACCGGCAATCAAAATGCTGATGAGCCGCGGCAGTCTGCTTATCAGGAGGATTTGCACCTGATCATCCTGCAGATTCAGAAGATCTAGAGGGGTAATGTCCTTGACCCCGATGAAAATGGAGGAAATTGATAAAATTATTAGCGCTAAAAACAAATATCTCTTTTTCATAATGTTTCCTTACATCCCTTTATTTTTGAAGCTCTATGTTGGGTAATCACCTCATTCGCTCTGGTAAAGATAATCATTCTCATATAACCCTAAAAAAAAGAAGCTTTCGCTTTTTTATTATCCACTTTAAATGATAATGATTTTCATTATCATTTGTCAATATAAATTTACTTGTTTAAACAAGTATTTATGCAAAAAACATTTATTTTAAGTTATTTCTTATTTTATCGAGCACCGTCAGACAGATTTCCATGTCGTGTTCACTAATCTCTGCTGAAGCATCCGCAATGGTTTGACCTGCTAACCCCTCGAGCTCAGATTGAAGATCTATCATTGCTTCAGTCAAAAAAATAAGGTTGATGCGCCCGTCACTTTCGTGCGGAACTCGTTTCACCAGCCCGCGCTTGATCATATTATCAATAAGCCGTGAAACACTTGGCTGATCTCTTTCATTAAGCAGAGCCAGCTGATTTTGCGTTTGGCCATCCTTTTCATAAAGTCTGCACAGGATTTGCCACTGTTCATACGTAACAGAATAGTCTCTTAAGTTTTGATTTAATCGGCTGCATATGAGCCTTGAAGCATGGAACAGTTTATATCCGAGTGAGTTGTCCAAATAATATTTATTGTTCATAGCTGCACACTCCTTTTACAATCTGTCCATTAATAATGGTAGAGGAAGAAGCTAGTTTATGCAAGTGTTTTCATAAGAAAAGCGGAAACGCCCGTTTAGGCATGCGGACAGATAAGGATCCGACGGAAAGTCAGGGTTTGACTATTCACCGGATCCGTTCTGGCCCAGGAGCTGGACGGTCAAGCTAGACATAAATACTTGATAACTATGTAAAAGCATTACCAGGCAGGTCCTTTTTGATTATTCTTATTTAACTTTCTCAAGATTCAGATCCCAGATTACTCCAAATGCATCCTTCACTTTAGCATAAGTGGCTCCCCAGAATGTATCCTGAAGCTCCATCAAAATCGTGCCTTTTTCAATTAGAGCACTGTAAACGGTTCTGATTTCATCCTCGGATTCGAACTCCAACACCAATGATAGATTGTTGCCGATTTCAACTGTATTGCCTGGAAAAGCATCTGAAATCATTAGAAGCAGATCATCTTTTTTCAGACGGGCGTGCATGATTTTTTGTTCTGCCTCAGGAGGAGTAGGATAGTCGGCTTCGCCATACGTCTGAATTACTTCAATCTCGCAGCCAAAAACTCCTTTATAGTACTCCAGTGCTTCTTTCGCATTTCCATTAAACATTAAATAAGGTGTTGCTTGATGCTTCATAAACAAACACTCCTTCGCAATGGATGATACTGTCATTATAGTGGACAGCTTCCTAATACTCAATCGGGTAATTATCTGAAGAATAAGAAAACGTATAGAAAATGTTCACAAAGATACGACATCTTTTTGTCAAATGCTCCCGACTATTACTTTCCAGTACAAATAACTGTTAATATGTTAGATAATCAAGTATGTTAGTAAGGGTTTGGATTTAAAAAGAAAAGGAGAATTGTGATGAAAAGTACAGAGGTAATCGTAGAGGATTCTCTTTCTATAAAAAGCATCTTTTCTTGGAGTAATTTTAAGGCTATCGTCAAAGACGGCATTGTGAAATCAAACCTTCTCGGTATGTTTGCAGGCCTTTCAGTAGCGTTGTCTGTATATAATATCAGTTTTGTGGATAATATTCTGGTCGTCATTCTTGCTCTTCTGGGTACGGCAGCTGTTGTTGGCGGTGCCGGTGCGATTAATAACTATTACGACCGCGATATCGATTCTCTTATGAAACGCACGATGGAGAGACCAACAGTTACAGGATCCATCCATCCCAAGTTTGCATTATGGCTTGGCACCGCGCTTTCAATAAGCGGAATTGTGTTTTTGTTCCTGATTTCACCTTTAACGGCTTTTATTGGAGCTCTTGGATTATTCTTATACCTTGTCCCTTACACAATGTGGACAAAAAGAAAAACAATTTATAACACAGAGGTAGGAAGCTTATCCGGCGCCATTGCCCCTCTAATTGGCTGGGCAGCGATTTCGCCTGACATGTTCCACCCTGCAGCACTTGGACTATTCGTTTTAATGTTTTTATGGCAGCCTCCTCATTTCTATGCGATTGCCATCAGACGTTTAGAAGATTACAAGAATGCAAGCGTCCCGATGCTTCCGGTTGTAAAAGGAACACCGCGTGCTAAAATTCAAACAATCGTTTATTTAATATTGCTTCTTGCATCATCATTCCTGTTCTTATCCTTCAGCAAAGTCGTCGCTTTCTCCATGTTCGCCCTGACACTTGCCTGGATGCTTGCCGGAATCATCAGTTTTAAAAAGATGGATGATTACAAATGGGCAACGATGATGTTTATCTTCTCACTGAATCATTTAACGATCATTTTCACTATGCTAATTATTGTTTCGTTTCTATAAGAAAAGCGGAAGCGCCTTGGTCAGCTCCGACAGGCAGATAAGGACCCGCCGGAAAAGTCCGGATTTGACTTTTTTGGCGGATCCGTTCAACCGAGGAGTTAGGAGCTGGATACGAGTACTTTGCCATAACTTAAAAAAGTCAGCCCTTCGGCTGGCTTTTTTCTATTCAGTCATGACGCTCCATCCATCTGCATAGCCGCCAAGCGGCTTGGTAATCGCATCAAGCTTCTTTTGCATGGCCACAATCTCATTATGCTTTAAATGCATCTTAACGGAGCCAAAGCATGTCCATTCTTCCACATCATCGTCATACTCCATCATGAATTTGTAGCCTTTATCAGAAAGTGCCTTTAAAATGGCTTCCCCGTTCTCCTGATCCGGAACCGCCACATAAAAATCAATCATATGAGGCTTCTTAAAATTAAGACCTTCTTTGTACAGCATACTCAGTACTTTTCCATCCTCATCCTTTGGAAAATTCATAGTATCTCCTCCTTTTTATAAAAAGTGCATCTTCATTATCTTATAACAATCTGAAATTGCAATCCCCATCTAAAGTCTGAGAAAACTTCAATCCAATGGTGAATTTTCTCAAAGAATCTTTTCCATATAATAAAAGGAACAAAAGGAGGCTGAAACGATGGGTACAGACAACTTTTATGTTTTAGAGGAACTAAGAAAATGGCAGCAAGAGGAGCTTCATAAAAGAATGAAGTTTAACGAAACGTATCAATTATATTCTGATGTACCAAGGAAGAAAGTATGCGCGGACTTTATTTTATTTAAGATTTGCATATAAAACGAAAGCTCAGCCAAAAAACGGCTGAGCTCTGTTTTTACTTCTTATGGTTATCCGCGTAAACAGCCATTGCATCTCTCATATATGCAGCTAACCCTTCACCGAACTTATCAATGTTTTTTGTAAACCGTTCATCATCTACATACATTTGTCCGAGTCCTTTAAAAGCATCAAGCGAATAATCGCCAAACTCGTTCAGAAGCTCATACCATTCTCCGATTGCAGCCTGTGACTCTTCAGATGAAGGTGAGTCGTGACGAAGATCTGCAAGCTTTCTATAAAGATTATTAAAATTATCCTGCATTTCTTTGGTCATGCCCGCTGCTTTAGCGTTAGCTTTATCAACCGCCTCGTCGCCCCAGCGTTCGCGCGCTTCCTGTTCATAAGGATTTTGACTGAAGTCAAAACCTTCAAATTTTTCTTTCTGTGACATCTCAATTTCTCCTTTCGCATGTTTTATAGTTTTCTCAACTGTTGCAATCATCTGATCAAGCCGGTTCCGCTTCTCAAGCAGCATTTTCCTGTGCAGCCTGAGCGCTTCTTCCCGGTCAAATGAAGGACTGCTGATGACTTCTTTTATTTTCTTTAAAGGGAAACCAAGCTCTTTAAAAAATAAGATCTGCTGCAGCGTTTCGAGATTTTCATTGGAATAAAGCCGGTATCCAGAATCAGTTACCCCATCTGGCGTTAACAATCCGATTTCATCATAATGATGCAGTGTGCGCACACTAATTCCAACTAAATCCGCGACTTCTTTTACTTTCATAAGCTGTCAGCCTCCCTTCACTATTTACTTTAAGGTATGACGTTACGTTAGAGTCAATTAGTTTTTTTAGCTTTTTAATTAAGAGTTTGGAATTTTTATTGCAGCTGATTCTCTTACTATTGGCTTTGGGCCTTTCTGGGAATCTTACCTGCCCTCGAATACTCAATTTGCTCATTTTCACCTTTTTAAGGAATCATTGATACCCTTTGAGTATCCATTTTGTTCATTTTCATCTTTTTAAGGAATCATTGATACCCTTTGAGTATCCATTCTGCTCATTTTCATCTTTTTAAGGAATCATTGATACCCTTTGAGTATCCATTCTGCTTATTTTCACCTTTTTAAGGAATCATAGATGCACTTTGAGTATCCATTCTGCTTATTTTCATCTTTTTAAGGACTCATTGATACCCTTTGAGTATCCATTCTGCTCATTTTCACCTTTTTAAGGAATCATAGATGCACTTTGAGTATCCATTCTGCTCATTTTCATCTTTTTAAGGAATCATTGATACCCTTTGAGTATCCATTCTGCTCATTTTCACCTTTTTAAGGAATCATAGATGCCCTTTGAGTATCCATTCTGCTCATTTTTACCTTTTTAAGGAATCATAGATACCCTTTGAGTCCCCATTCTGCTCATTTTCACCTTTTTAAAGAATCATAGATGCTCTTTGAGTATCCATTCTGTTCATTTTCACCTTTTTAAAGAATCATTGATGCCCTTTGAGTATCCATTCTGCTCATTTTCACCTTTTTAAAGAATCATAGATGCTCTTTGAGTATCCATTCTGTTCATTTTCACCTTTTTAAAGAATCATTGATGCCCTTTGAGTATCCAATTAGAGCTGTTACGCCTTCAAGGCACATAAGTTTACAACCATACAAAAAAATCACTCAAACAATAGTCTGAGTGATTATCTGACAGCTTATACCGCCTCTGTCTCCCACTTCTTCTCATCCTGTACAAACAGAATGCCAAGCTCGTGGTGTTCGCCTTTGTAAACGGCTCCCTGGACGTAGCGGATCTCTCCATTTAAGCCAATGACTTCCATTTTACAGAAAGCACCGTTAATTTGCAGGGCCTGGTAAAACTCATCGACCGTCTTAACCGAGGCTCCATTTGTTTTCATAATGATTTCGCCAACTTCGAGCTCAAACTTAACGGCAGGTGAATGCGGCAAAATGCCAAGCACCATCAGGCCGTGATCCCGCTTTGAGAAATAGAAGGCTGCCGAATTATCATTCATCCGCTGGCGGACAGTCAAAAATTCTCTCCCGATGATGGCAAGCAGTGCTGCTGCAAATGCAAGCGGCATAAACCAGACACTTGCGACCGCCACGGCAAAAATAATCATTCCAAGCCAGATGATGCGCTTAGACGTGACCATAATACTTTCTTTAGGCAATGAACCCTGAACTCTTTGATGAAACCCAATGATATAAGGAATGAACACAAAAAGAAATGGCTCATCTCCGATAGTCAGTACCGGCCACCACGACAGGCTTTCCGTTAAGGATCCTCCTGGAATGAGTAAAAACAGCGGCAGCAGCCATGTTCGATTTGCAACATGATTCCCGATTGGAAGACCCCTGCTGCTTTTTAATAGAAATGGCGAAGTCTTTAAATGAGCTGTCCGATAAGCAAGGACACCCTCCGCAACCATAAGCAGTCCCATTAATATTGCGAGAATTGAAAAGCTTGTCTCATTTAGATCTGGTAAAAAAGAGACAGCATCTGCCTGCATCAAAAGAAATACCGAAAAGATGGTTAATCCCATTGTGTAAGCAGGCGAAAGAAAGCGCAGCTGAAAAGTCAGAGACAGAATAACTGTCACGGCTGCAAGCAGGATGATTGAACCAAGCGGAATCATCGTGCCAAGAGCAAATGTCACTGCAGACAATAGAAGACCTGTGAGCAGTCCTTTTGAATATGTAAACCGTACTTCTTCATAGATATCTTGAATTCTTGTATGGAAGGATTTACGCTCCCGCTTTATGCGAATAAACCCAAGTACAAGGGAATAAATAAGGAAAAAATAAACGAGAGGATGAATAAAAAACCTTCCCATTGCCAATAGAATTTCCAGCAACCAGTTTTCAAGCAAACTTCATACACCACCTTGATTGCTTTCGTCACTTAGTAAGTAAACGATTAATGCTATTTTATCAGATATAGTATAGGATGAATATCACCGAGTTTACTTTAATTTGCTCCAAAGATGCAAATTCGAAAGTGAAAAATCAAGGAGTGAGTCGTCTACTTTTATATCCAGCACTTCTTCAATCAGCTGCATAGACCGTTTTATATCCGTGAGGTTTAACGAAAGACGCTTGTAGTTCTCCGTTAAATAGTGAAAGTATTCTTGAATGCAAACTTTATCGATTTCCTGCAGTCTCTTAACGTCTGTGTAGTTTGCCAAGTACATGCAGAACAGCTGAACCCATTTGCTGACCTTCGCATGTGAGGAATTTGCAGTTTGTAGTCTTTCTTTAAATTCTTCTGTCAACTGTCGATAAGTTTGTTCTCTCATCACACTTGCCCTTTTTTTCAATTGATCTCCCCATCTTTCTGTTTTTAGAGTGTGTTGTAGAACAGTACTTCCATCGTAAAACTAATATCCCGATTAATCAACTAGCTAAAGTTTCATTTTTTTGTGCGCGAAAAGTCTGTACTAATTATAAAAATACGGAAATTCTTTCTGATTTTCGTCGTTATTCTTACAAAAAATCTAAAAATCATCCTAAATGTAGTTATTTTGTTAGAAAATTCCATAAAAATAGAGCCAGCTCCCTAGTTTGCAAGCCGGCTCTACTATTTATCTGGATAAAGTTTCAATTGCTTTCTCAAGCTGAAGATCATGTTTTCCATTTAAACGCTGCTCAGAAACCTTTTGATTAATGGCCTCTGCCGTTTGAACATCAATATTTCCAGTAGCGGAAAGCTTGTTTTTCTTTTGGAAATCCTTGACGGCTACAGCCATTTTCTTCCCAAAATATCCATCTTCTCGTCCTGGGTCATAGCCTAATCCTTTTAAAAGAATCTGCGCTATTTTGATTTGCTCATCATTCATATCAACAGCGAGCGGTTTTTCCAGCTGAATCGGTGCAGTAACAAGGTGCTTAGGCTGTGAAACTTTGATTGTTGGTTCAACACCTTTTTTATGGATCCAATTGCCTTCAGGTGTCAGCCATTTATAAAGAGTCAGCTTGATGTTGCTTCCGTCGCCCATAGGAACTGCCTGCTGAACAGTGCCTTTTCCAAAAGAGGTCTCTCCAATAATCTCATACTGGCCGGCTTCCTTTAAAGCTCCTGCCAGAATTTCAGAAGCAGATGCACTTCCTTTATCAATCAGGACTGTAACAGGATAGTCTTTTTTCTCAGTCAAATTGGAGAAATAGCGTTTCTTATCGCCGTTGCGCTCTTCAATTTGAATATATGGCTGATCCTTGGTCACAAATTGTTTCAGAATTTCTTCTACACTTTGCAAATACCCGCCAGGATTTCCGCGAACATCGAGGACCAGTCCTTTAATGTTTTTTTGCTCAAGCTTTGTTAATTCCTCTGTGAAATCGTTAGCTGTATCTTCCGAGAAAGAGGTGATTTCAATATAGCCATATTTCGATTTCCCTTTTGTTTTAACAGAACTGAATACCGTTTCAATCGGAATTTCGTCCCGTGTCACTTCAAAGCTCAGTTTTTCTTTTGAACCGTTCCGCAGCACTTCAATTTTAACCTTTGTTCCTTTTTTTCCGCGGATTTTAAGAACGGTATCGTTGAGGTCGCCCCCGGCGACAGATTCACCATCAATGGTAATGACCTGATCATTCGGCTGCAGACCTGCTTTTTCTGCAGGTGAATTTTTAAATGGAGAGACGATAATGATTTTGCCGCCATCCATTCCCACTTCTGCACCGATGCCTTCAAAAGAAGAATCAAGACTATCGGAAAATTGTTTGGCTGTTTCTTTATCCATATAGACAGAATAAGGATCATCGAGAGTGGTCAGCATGCCTTGAATTGCTCCTTCAAGCAGCTCCTCCTCGTCAACTTCCTCAACATATTTGCTCGAGATTAACTCATAAGCCTGTTTCACTTTTTCGAGTCCTTCTACTTCTTGATCCCGATCTTGCTTTAATACATCAGTCACAGCAGGAACGGCAAGCTCTTCTGCTTTTGTATCCTGCTGATCATGTTCCATAAACTGCATGCCGGCGTACATGCCGCCCGCACCCAGTGCCATTGAGAGAGTCATCATAAGAGCTGTGACTTTTTGCTTCATCTTGTTCCTCCTTCTAAAGGTTAACTTCGTTATGTAGGACCTGAACTTTACAAATAAACTCGTATCTCTAGTATATGTGAAAAAAGGATAAATCATGTAGGACAAGATGATTTATCTAAAAAATACAGGAACGTAAAAAAACCCTAAAACATGAAGTTTTAGGGTTTTGGCTATTATTGTAAGAACTGCATTGGGTTAACTGGGTTTTTCCAAGCACCATCGTGAATTTCGAAATGAAGATGCTTGCCTGTTGAACGGCCAGTGTTACCCATGAAGCCAAGCTGCTGACCTTTGCTGACAGATTGTCCGCTGCTTACATGGCGCGCTTCTAAATGTGCATAAACAGTTGTGTAAACTTTACCGTCGATGTTATGTGAAATGAAAACGCAGTTTCCATAGCTGCTTGAGTAGTATGAACGTATAACAGTTCCTGCTGCTGCTGCCACAACTGGTACATTGCTTGCTGCGTTTGCAATATCAATACCAGCGTGCAATTTACCCCAGCGATGGCCATATCCTGATGTAAATGTACCTTGTGCAGGCCACATGAACTTGCCGCCAGTTACTGCCGGTGCAGGTGCTGGTTCCGGTTCAGGAGCAGGTGCTGATGATTCATTTGAAGAACTGTTTGATGAAGCTGCTGCTGGCTTACTAGCCGCTGCTTTTGCTGCTGCCGCTTGTGCATCAGCTTCCTGCTTAGCACGGGCAGCTGCTTCTGCAGCTTCGCGTTTGCGCTGTTCTTCTGCTTGTTTTTGACGTTCCATTTCTTTTTGAATAGCTGCTTCCTGCTCTTTTAAGAATGCTGATTCATCTTCTAATTCATAGATCGCTGCTTCTGTTTCCTGATGCTGTGCTTTAACTTGCTCAATTAATTTGCCTTTTTCTGCTGCTTGCTGTTTTAACTGCAGTTTTAATGCTTCTAACTCAGTTAAAGCTGTTTCAAGCTTCTGAAGCTGGCTACTTAGTTCTGCTTCACTTTGCTCTAGAAGTTTTTTGTCTTCCTCGTGGGCTTTGATAATTTCTTTATCTGCTTCGACAATCGTTGTTACAGCACTTACGCGTGTAACAAGGTCACCGAAATCCTGAGCACCTAGTAGCACATCTAAATAGCTTACTACACCGCCGCTCTCCTGTAGAGAACGTACACGGTCCTCTAGAAGTAGATTACGCTTTTTAATACGCTCTTTCACTTCTGCAATCTGAACCTTTAATTCTTCAATCTTTTGTTTCGTTTCATCGATTTCAGCTTGACGCTCACGGATTTTCTCATTTGTATCCGCTGTTTGCTTATCAAGTTTTTCAATCTCGTTATTTAAGCTTTTCTCTTTTTCTTCAAGCTTTGATAACTCGCCTTGCTTTTCTTGGATGTTTGAATCTACGCCTGAACGCTCATTTTGAATATCTGCTTTTTTCTTTTCAAGATCAGCGTTTGCATAAGCCTTTTCTTGGGTAATTGGAATAATAACAGAGCTTGTCCCTATTATAACAGCCAACCCAAGTGATAAGATTTTCTTTCTCACTCTCTAGTTCCTCCCTTTATCTATCATCCTCTGAACGAGGAAACCAGCAATCTATCAGATTGCCAGTTTATACTCTTAAGAACTTTCGGACAGACATTAAACTTCCCCACACTCCGATTAATCCGCCTATTAAGATCAGAATAGCTGATACTTGGAAGACGAATGGACTAAACGGAAGTAATTGAACAAATGAACCTGCAACTTTCGGTTCAACCCATGTATATAAATAGTTGTACGTAGCCATTACGAGCACAATCGGAATAATTGATCCCATAATTCCAAGCATTAAACCTTCAAGGAAAAACGGCCAGCGGATAAACCAATTTGTTGCACCTACTAGTTTCATAATCTCTATTTCATGCCTTCTGGCAAAAATCGTAATTTTAATTGTATTTGAGATAAGGAACATGGCTGTAAAGACTAATCCGATGATTAATCCGATGCCGATATTTCTTGAGATTTCAACAAAATTGAATAGTTTTTCTACTTCTTCTTTACCATACAGAACTTTATAAGCTCCAGTAAATCCCTCAATCCTCTTCGCAATTTGAGGGGTTTCACGCGGATCTTCCGTTTTGATCACAATAACATCATTCAAAGGATTGTTCTGTTCAAAAAGCTGATAAGATTTCCCTTGTTCTCCCATGCTGCTGATCAGGTTATCAAGTTCTTTTTCCTTTGGTGACAGTTTTGCTGTTTTAATTCCGCTGAGGTTATCAATCTTGGTCCTCAGCTGCTTTTGTTCCTCCGGAGTGCTTGTCACATCTACCAGCACCCGTATTTCAACGTCCTCTTCAACCTTAGAAGCAAAGTTGTTTAAGTTCATCATAATAACCAGGAACGTTCCGACAAGGATTAAAGTGACAGTTACGGCACTGACTGACGCAAATGTCATCCAGGCATTACGGCTTAAGCTTTTTAACGTTTCTTTGAAGTGACGCCCAAGGGTTCTAATCATAAATCCCATACTCCCCTCTAGCCTCGTCACGCACAATCTTTCCATCTTCGATCGCGATGACTCGTTTTTTCATGGTGTTTACTATCTCACGGTTGTGTGTAGCCATCACAACAGTCGTTCCTCGATTGTTGATTTCCTCAAAGATGCTCATAATCTCCCAAGATGTATCGGGGTCAAGATTTCCTGTCGGCTCATCAGCGATGACAACCCCAGGATTGTTAATAATTGACCGCGCAATCGAAACGCGCTGCTGTTCTCCTCCTGATAACTCATTAGGGAAAAATCTAGCCTTATGCTTGAGCTGAACAAGGTCTAAAACGTCCAGCACTCTCTTTTTGATAATTCTAGGATTCTCTCCAATAACTTCAAGAGCAAATGCAATGTTTTCAAAAACAGTTAACTTAGGCAAAAGTTTAAAGTCCTGGAAAACAACGCCGATGCTTCTTCTTAAATATGGAACTTTCTTTTCCCGCAATTTAGCAAGATTTATTCCATTGATCACGATTTTGCCGTCTGTTGGTCTTTCTTCACGGTACATCATTTTAATAAATGTTGATTTACCAGCACCGCTCGGACCGACAACATAAACAAATTCGCCCTGATCTATTTTTACATTTATTCCATTAATGGCAAGAACGCCATTTGAATACGTTTTAAAAACGTCTGTCATTTCGATCATATTTTTATCACCCAAAGCTGTTTATTTTGTAGATTACGTGGTGTCCGCTGGTTCGTATTGTATTTAAGAGAGTGTCTCGGAATATGTATCCAATATTTTCATATATTAATAAGATTACCCACAAAAAATATTATAACATCAAAGTTCGGCAAAAATAGACTTAAAAATATTACAGTTTCATTTCAACGTCGTAAATTGTAGAATTTTATCGATTTACAATTATTTATGGTTCCATTGTTGGAGATATTGGAAACGCTTTAATCTAAATATTAGAACTTTCTGACTAAAAAGACAATCTTTTATTAGGAATTAAATAATGGTAAATTTTTCTGAGTGTCGAAAGGTTTTACTTGCGGATTGGATAGAATTAGGTTAAATGAGCGGGGATGAAAATAGGAAAACCAGCCTTGTCTTTCAGGCTGGCTTTTATAGAAGCTACTTCTTCTGCGCAAGCCATTCTGCTACTACAGCTGCGTCTGTTTCATTAATAAGACCTGCAGGCATTCCGCCCTGACCTTTGTTAATGATGCTTTCAATTTTATCTTCATCATATTTACCGCCTACTTTTTCCAGGCTAGGTGCAGCCCCGCCGCCTTCAAGATTTTGTCCATGACAGCTGATGCAGTTTTGCTGTACGATTTCTTCAGCTTTTGCCGTATCCTTAGTTCCTGAATCTTCTTTGGGCTCTTCTCCGGCATTATCTCCGCCTCCGCATGCAGCGAGCGCAAGTGATGTTCCAAATAATAGTGCGAATAGTTTTGTTTTCATTGCCAAAATCCTCCTCAAATAAGGATATAAAATACATTTCTATTATATCCTATCTACGCCCGCTTGAAACCTTCGCCGAGTACATCAGAAGCATCCATTACAACGACAAATGCAGACGTATCAATGCTTTTTACGAGTTGTTTCAATTTGGTGAATTCTGTTTGATCAACCACACACATTAAAATCGGCCGCTCATTGTCCGTATAGCCTCCGAAGGCAGATAATTTGGTCACTCCCCTGTCAATTTCACTCAGAATTGCCTTTCTGACTTCTTCTTCTTGATTGGTAATGATCATCGTCATCTTAGAACGTCCAAGTCCAACTTGAACGATATCAATGGTTTTGCTGGTCACATAAAGGCCTACAAGTGCATATAGACCGCGTTCTATATCAAAAACAAAAGTTGCCATCAGCACGATCAGTCCATCTATTAAAGCTACACATGTACCAAGAGAGAGTCCTGTGAACTTATGGATAATCTGTGCCGCAAGATCTGTCCCGCCTGTTGAAGCTTTTCCGCGAAAAACAAGACCGAGACCAAGACCTACGCCGATTCCGCCGAAAATGGCTCCAAGCAAAGGATCTGTCGTTGCAGGCTCCATTTCTTTTGTTAAAAAGACTACAAAAGGAAGGAAAATGGTTCCTATTAACGTTTTTAAACCAAATTGCTTTCCAAGGAGCAGAACTCCTGCGATAAATAAAGGAATGTTGAAGGCCCACTGAACATACGCAGGTTCAAATCCAAATAAGAAATCTGTAATAGTACTGATGCCGCTGACTCCGCCAGATGCAATGCGGTTAGGCAGGAGAAACAAATTAAAGGCAATGGCAACGATTCCAGAACCAAGCAAAATAAACAAATATGAAGTGATCTTTTCTAAAGCCGGATTGTAAGTACGAGTGCGTTTACGCTGAAACATGCTGTATCCTCCATCTATGAAAACACTTGTTTTTTGACATAACCTTTCAGAGTATAGCACCCGTCTGAACAAGCTGTAAATAACAGTGTAATAACGTGCTAAAGAGGTAAAGGGGCTGAGGTTAGTTTTTGCTAATAATGATGGATTTAGCCATATTTGGTTTTGAAACTTTTTTCTGTGATAAATATTCGTTATAAAACTGCTTTAAATCGTGCTTACTTTCCAAAGTAGAGAAAATATTGTCCAAAATGACTCTATTACTTGCGGGAATTAATAAAATACTTGCGGTTATAAACGCTTTACTGTCTTTTGTGCATTTTTCTCCTAAAAATAAAAAACAGCTGCCCTCAAAAGGACAGCCGTAATAACTTTTTATGAAAGTTTAGAACGCAAGTATGCATCAATAAATGGATCTAAATCGCCGTCCATGACGCCTTGAACGTTTCCGCTCTCTGTACTTGTGCGGTGATCTTTTACAAGAGAGTACGGGTGGAATACATAAGAACGGATTTGAGATCCCCAGCCGATTTCTTTTTGCTCGCCGCGGATTTCGTCAAGCTCTGCCTGCTGTTCATCAAGCTTCAGCTGATAGAGCTTCGCTTGAAGCATTTTCATCGCTCTCTCACGGTTTTTGATCTGTGAGCGCTCTGTTTGGCATGTTACAACCGTATTGGTTGGAATATGAGTGATACGGACAGCGGAGTCAGTTGTATTGATATGCTGACCGCCGGCACCGCTCGCACGGTACGTATCAATTTTCAGGTCCTCTGTGCGGATATCAATGTCGATTTCATCATTGAATTCAGGCATAACTTCACATGATACAAACGATGTATGACGGCGGCCCGAGGCATCGAATGGTGAAATACGGACAAGACGATGTACACCTTTTTCAGCTTTCAAGTAACCGTATGCGTTATGTCCTTTGAATAGAAGCGTGACGCTCTTAATACCGGCTTCGTCTCCAGGAAGGTAATCAAGGGTTTCAACCTTGAAGCCTTTCTTTTCGCCCCAGCGAGTATACATGCGGAGCAGCATGGAACCCCAGTCCTGGGACTCCGTGCCGCCAGCTCCTGGATGAAGCTCAAGAATCGCATTATTTTTATCATGAGGCTCGCTTAATAGAAGCTGAAGCTCAAATTCGTTCATAGCCGCAGTCAGTTCAACGACTTCATTTTCAAGCTCAGCGTGAAGCTCAGCGTCTGGCTCTTCTTTTAAAAGCTCATGCGTCACTTCAAGATTCTCATGTGTTTCGTTCATTTCATTGAATTGGTTGACCGCTTCTTTTAAAGCATTGCTTTCATTAATCACGGCCTGTGCTTCACTTTGGCTGTCCCAAAAATTCGGATGGGACATCATTTCATCTAGCTCATCAATACGAGCCTGTTTGTGGTCGAGGTCAAAGAGACCCCCTAAAAGCCGCTAATTTCTTAGCCATTTTTTCAAGTTCGTTCCGGATATCTGATAATTCCATCATAATTCTCCTCTAAAATGGGGTAAAGAGAGGTGACTGACACCTCTCTTTCCTGATTTACTTACCGCAGCAGTTTTTGTATTTTTTGCCGCTTCCGCAAACACATGCTTCATTTCGGCCAATTTCCATCTGCTTTTTAACAGGTTTTTTCTTAGGCGCCTCGTCTCCCTCTTTCGGGTGAACGGCCTCCTGTGGTTTTGCAACTTCCTCGCGCTCAAGGTTGTTGCGGATTTCTGCTTTCATGATATATTTTGCAGCATCTTCTTCAATCGATGCAATCATGTTTTCAAACATCGCAAAGCCTTCCATTTGATACTCGCGAAGCGGATCTGTCTGTCCATATGCGCGAAGGTGAATACCTTGACGCAATTGATCCATTGCATCAATATGATCCATCCATTTCGTATCAACCGCTCGAAGCAGGATTACTTTTTCGAATTCGCGCATCTGCTCTTCGCCGAACGCTTCTTCTTTTTCGCTGTAGCGTGCTTTTGTTTTCTCTAACACAAGTTCAGTGATTTCTTCCGATTCTTTCCCTTTGAAATCATTCACCGTAAAGGTACCCTCTTCAAGAAGATTGGCATGGAGATAATCAAGCAATCCTTCAAGATTCCATTCCTCAGGAAGCTCGTCCTTAGGAGTGTACATGGCAACCACGCGCTCAACTGTTGATGTAACCATGCTTTCTACGATGCTGCGAAGATTTTCTGAATCGATGACATCAAAGCGCTGCTTGTAAATGACTTCACGCTGCTGACGAAGCACATCGTCATATTGCAGAAGCTGTTTACGTGCATCAAAGTTATTGCCCTCAACACGTTTTTGCGCAGATTCAACCGCACGGGTAACAATTTTACTTTGAATCGGCTGTGAATCATCCATTCCGAGACGATCCATCATTGCCATCATATTCTCAGAACCGAAGCGTCTCATTAATTCATCTTCCATTGAAAGGTAGAACTGAGTCACACCAGGGTCTCCCTGACGGCCTGAACGTCCGCGGAGCTGATTATCAATACGGCGGGATTCGTGGCGCTCTGTACCGATAACAGCTAAACCGCCAAGCTCTATAACACCAGGTCCAAGCTTGATATCCGTACCGCGTCCGGCCATGTTAGTTGCGATTGTAACGGAACCTTGGTGACCGGCATTTTCGATGATTTCAGCTTCCCGCTCATGGTTCTTCGCATTCAGAACGTTATGCGGAACGCCTTTTTTCTTCAAAAGCTTTGAAATAAGCTCTGACGTTTCAACAGCAACCGTACCAACCAATACTGGCTGACCGGCAAAGTAACGCGTCGTTACATCATCCACAACTGCTTTGAACTTGCCTTCCATTGAACGGTACACAAGGTCAGCGCGGTCATCACGGACAACATCACGGTTAGTAGGGATCGCAACAACCTGCATGTTGTAAATGTTGCGGAATTCCTCTTCTTCCGTTTTCGCTGTACCCGTCATACCAGAAAGCTTCTCGTACATGCGGAAGTAGTTCTGGAACGTAATCGTTGCAAGCGTCATGCTTTCATTTTGAATCTCAAGACCTTCTTTTGCCTCAATTGCCTGGTGAAGACCATCGCTGTAGCGGCGGCCCTTCATTAAACGGCCTGTAAACTGGTCAACGATGACAACCTGACCTTCTTCAACAACGTAGTCAACATCATTGTGCATTACCACATGTGCTCTTAATGCCATATTAATATGATGATTTAATGAAACATGTGTAAGATCAAAAAGGTTTTCAATATGGAATGCTTTTTCAGCTTTAGACATACCGTCTTCTGTCAGCTGAACACCTTTTGTTTTTTCATCAAACGTATAATCCTCGTCACGTTTAAGAGAACGCACAAAACCGTTTGCCTGCACATAAAGCATCGTTGACTTTGCAGCAGAACCGGAGATGATCAGCGGCGTACGCGCTTCGTCAATTAAGATGGAGTCAACTTCATCGATTACAGCATAGTGAAGCGGACGCTGAACCATCTGCTCTTTGTAAAGCACCATGTTATCGCGCAAGTAGTCAAATCCTAATTCATTATTAGTAGAATAAGTTACATCAGCGGCATAAGCAGCGCGCTTTTCTTCTTTTGAAAGGCCGTTCGTATTTAAGCCTACTGTTAATCCAAGAAACTCATACAGCTTGCCCATTTCAACAGCATCACGGCTTGCCAAGTATTCATTGACTGTTACAACATGAACGCCTTTTCCGGAAAGAGCATTCAGATAAACAGGCATGGTGGACGTCAGCGTCTTACCTTCCCCTGTTTTCATCTCAGAGATATTGCCCTCATGAAGCGCGATGCCCCCCATAAGCTGAACAGGATAAGGGTATAAGCCAAGAACACGCTTTGCAGCTTCGCGGACTACAGCAAAAGATTCAGTCAAAAGGTCATCGACGCTCTCACCTTTTGCAATGCGGCCTTTAAACTCCTGTGTTTTCGCCTTTAGATCTTCATCAGAAAGCTTTTCCATGTCTGATGATAAAGACTCTATTTGATTAGCCATTTTTTCATATTTATTTAATGCACGTTTGTTAAAATCAAACACCTTATTTAAGATTCCAAGCATTTTATACGCTCCTCTGTCTAATGAAGTGCCATACATGAAGATACTGTAATATCGGAATGTATTTCACATCTCACTGTATCTTTTTATGCATTTCAAAACTAAATTCTATTTTACCATATTTTAAATAATATCAACAGTTTATCCTTATTCAAAGCCAAAAACCCCTTTTGAAGGAGGATTCTGATAAATAACAAAAAAGCCCAAGCTGACATGCTCAGGCTTCTTCTCTATGTATGAAATTATAGAGTTTCACTTGACGAGACACTGCTTTTTCCCTTTAATGAAACATTCTTTGTTATATCCTGCAGAGCCTCATTCATTTTAAATATGACAATTAACAGCTCGCAATAAATTCGGATAACAAAAGGACCAAGCAAGATCATAAATAACCCTGCAAATATTTGAGCGCCGCCTCCGTATATGGCATTAGCCCCGCTAATAATCGAAACAAACCCTGCAATGACACTAATGGCTGATCCCACATAAAAAATAACAGAGATAATAGTAGGCGTAATCATTTTATTAAATTTTAAAAAATCCTGCATTCAGACATCTCCTCCTTTCCATATGTATATGACCATAGGACCACTAAATATGAGCTGCGGAAAGGAAAGTTGTAAAAATATAGAAATACAAACAATAAAAACGCAGCCCGCTCATAGAACGGACTGCATTGGTTTATTGGTATTATTCAGTTGGTTCGATAATCGCATATTTGCCGTCTTTGCGCTGATAAACCACATTCGTAGAATTCGTTTCAGCATTTGTGAAAACGAAAAAGTTATGGCCAAGCATGTTCATTTGAAGGATCGCTTCCTCACTGTCCATTGGCTTTAAGTTAAAGCGCTTTGTGCGGACAACTTCGATGGAGTCATCTTCTTCCTGAACCGGCGGCTGAGCTTGTTCACCCTCTGCCTCAACTGCCCCATTTGTAAACATGAATTTCGCTGAACCCTGCTCGCGCAATTTTCGGTTTACTTTCGTTTTATGTTTACGGATTTGACGCTCAAGCTTGTTTGTCACAAGATCGATGGCAGCGTACATATCCTCATTGTATTCCTCAGCACGCAACACTAAATTGGTCATTGGAATCGTTACTTCAATCTTTGATTCTTGATCATTGTAGAATTTTAAATTTACATTTACGTTTGCATCGATTGAATCCTCAAAATAGCGTTCTAGCTTGCCGATTTTCTTCTCGACATACTCTCTTAAAGCTGGAGTTACCTCAATGTTTTCGCCTCTGACGTTATAATTCAAAATGAACTCCTCCTTTTGTTAAGGATATGTAAACCTATTTCTCTCTTTCCCTCTAGTATTCCTGCTCAAACGTTAAAATAATGTTAAAACTATGTGAAATTTGTTGAAGATTGCGGCTGAATGACTGCCGGAGAAGGATGAGAATAGAATATGACAGTTAATCTTTATTTATGCTATAGAAAAAATCCCATCCGGATGCAGATGAGATTAATGAAGCAGGTATGGCAATAGGTATGCCTGAACCTCATTTTTCCATTGGATGAATAATACGGAAAGCTCATCTTTTATATAGATCTGAAAAGAAAGAGTATCGTCCTTATTCAATGTAAACGGCTTCAATTCGCCGATGATCTGATCAAATAAGAGAATTTGATTTTGGAGATGCTCATTATCTCCTGCCAGGTGGAACATGCCGGAATGAGTGGTATCAATTTGAATGAACGCATCAACAAGATCATCCATGATACGCTCGCCTTCTGTGTACTCCATGGATTCAAAGCTCTGAATCAAATCATATATATCCTCCTCAATACAATTAAGCAGCTCATTATAGGAATAAAAGAGCTCATATTCCCTTTGAGTGAGGGATTTATTTGCGTTTATCATAGTACATGCCATCGACTGATGCGTTCTGATAAGGATTGATGTATTTTTGATTCGATGCTTTTTGAATTTTGAGCTGGGTAATATCGTTTTTAATTTCCTGCTTCAGCAGATTCAGCTTGTCATGAATAATGGCGTTCCATTCGGTAATTTCTTTGCCAAGCTGTTTTTCCTCACGATTGTACGGAGGCTTGAGCTGGTTGATCAGACTGTCACGCTGCTCAATCCAATCCTGGATGTTAACGATGTGGCTGTCCCTCATGTCTTTATCTGGTGCACCGTTTACCTCTGACAGTAATTGCTTTGTAAGCTGGTGCAGTTTGTTTACTGCACTCACTAGACTTGACCGCCTTGTCCGAACTGCTGCTTTCGGGCCGATTGAATCACTTGCTTCCAAGTATCACGAAACTCTGTTACATACTCTTCCACCTCAGCAAGAATAACCAAGTCATTTGAAATATTGGCTTCTACTAAACGGCGATTCATATATTCATACATCGACATCATCGATTCAGATACGGCAGCTTCAGGATTTAATGTAATCATCAGTTCCTGAATAATCCGCTGTGCTTTTTGAAGATTGAGGTTTTTCTCTTGCGTTTTTTTCTGCTGAATTGCCTGGCGTGCTTGCTTGATAAACTTTAGACATCCATTATAAAGCATCAGCGTTAATTCGCCCGGTGAAGCAGTACTCACAGAATTTTGCTGATACGCTTGATAAGGGTTGTTAAGTGCCATTTCTCATTACTCCTTTATTAACCGAATTGCTGCATAAGATAATTCATTTGATCGTTTGAACGCTGAATGGCTTTTTCCATCGCCGTGAACTGTGCCCAATAGCGGTTTTCTACTTGGGTTAAGCGGTCTTCAAACCGGTCGATTTGAGAGTCAATGGAGGATAGGTTCCTGCCGATTGTAAACTGCTGGCTAGTGGAACTGGACGTTCCAGCCCTGGCATTCAGCTTGTCCATCGTTGTTTTTAAGTTGTTATAAAGGTTTGTGATAATCCCTTTTTCACTGCTTGTCGGCCCGTTGCTAGTGAAGAGCTTTTCAACACCTTCAGGATTTTCTTCAATCGCTTTTTTCAGCTTCGCTTCATCGATGATTAACTTGCCGCCTTCACGGTAGTTCGAAGTTGTCGAGATGCCAATGTTAGACAAATGAGTGAATGACGAGCCGGTTGCTGCAGATAGAGTGGAATAAAAATCTGTACGCATTTGGCTTAGTGCACCTGTGAGGATTGAGTCTCTTCTGAGCAGTCCGCTTTGCGCTTTTTCATCCCATTGTTCCTGCTGTTTATCAGTTAGAGATTCGCGCTCTTCATCAGACAGCGGCTGATAATCACGGTAGCGTGTTTCATCTGTTTTGGCCTGAATTTTTGCGATTGTTTCATTATATAAGGTCACGAACTTTTTAATGTTGTCAAAGACTGCGTTCGTATCGTTTGTGACGTTTACTGATACTGCAGGGTCTGTTGCTGCGAATGTGTCTTTTAAAGTGAAAGTGACTCCGCTCATTTCGAAAGTGTTGGAGGTACGTTCAGTTGATAGGCCGTTGATCGTGAATTTTGCGTTTTGGCCTCCAGTTTCCGTTCCAGAACCAAATCCCAGCACATTATTCAGGAAACCAGCTGAAGTAATGATTTCATTACCAGCCGTGTTAAAGTCACCCGTTTCTTTTCTAGTAAGCGTAATTTTATCTGAAAAAGAATCGTATAAAGCGGTGACACCAAGTTCAGATGAATTGATTTTATTAAAAACGGTATTTAATGATTCTGTACCCTGTATAAGAAAATTTTCTTTTATTTGCCCTTTGGATGTGTGTGTTTGCATATCAAAGGACATATAATTGTCTGTACTGTCTATTACATACTCTACTTTTATAGTGCTTCCTTTTTTGATCGACTCGCCGAATGTAAGAGTCCCGTCACTATCAATCTTTGCTTCTCCAGCCTGCGGTGTTCCTGTTACAAGCGTAAAAGTTTTTCCATCTGCTTTTATGACCGCATCTTTATCGAAGTTTTTCAGAACCTCTCCGGTCTCTAATTTGAGATTAAACGTGCTTCCATCTGCATCAGCGGTAATCGTCTGATTTTTCACGGTACCTGTCTGCCAGTTGAAATTCTGGTTCGCGAAAGAATCTTTCATTTCGTAAAGTGACTTCGACGGATCAACCTTTGATCCATCTGCTGAAATCGCACCTGCATTTACCTTAGTCGCTGCTGTCGCAAGCTGTTCTACCTTTGAAATGCTGTAAGAAGATGTGCTCGCCGAACTAGTAGCAGCGGCTGTCACTTTATCAGAATTCGAACTGTTCGTTGCACGTGCACGGTAGTTGCCGGAGAGCTTCATATCAAACGTCGCATTGCGGAATGCAAACAGCAGGCTGTTCATTTCACGATAGCCGTCCCGCTGCCATTCAAGCGTTTGTTTATTTTGCTTTAATTTATCAAGCGGCATTCTCTCTGCTTTCATTAGATCGGCAACAAGCGAATCAATGTCCATTCCGCTTGCCAAACCACCTATTCGAACCATGCTGAATCACCTCTCTAGATTTTTTTGTCGACAACAAAGCCTAGAAACTCAGTCATCGCTGCGTATAGATCGAGCATTTTTTTTGATGGGATTTCCCGTACGATTTCTCTTGTTTGATTGTCTACAACAGTTACATAATATTCATTCAGTTTCTCATGCAGCTGAAACTGAATATGCGTGTTAGCTGGCTGAAGAAAATCATTAATGCCGTTAACGACTTTTTCTAATTCTTCTTTTGGAAATGCGGGTATGCTTTCTTCTTTTTTATATTCTGGAAGTTTAATAGGTTTCGTGTCGATTTCTGAGATGCGCGGACCGGGCTGGGATGACATTTTATCGATCATCATGGTGGGTCGCTCCTTGGGATTTATGTTCTAATGGTTATATCGGTTGTACATATAGGTTTTTGAAGTCTTAAAGTTTAAATTCAGTTTAAATATTGAATAGCTGAATATAAAAAAAGACCCTAGCATGGCTAGAGTCTTTCATCCAATTAACGAAGTAATTGAAGAACACCTTGTGGTTGTTGGTTGGCTTGCTTTGCCGCTACGCCTTTCGGTCATAGAATAGACTATATCTTCACCCTTAACTACTATGGGGCTGGGCACTTCGAACAGCTTTCACTGCCCTACGAGATTCATAGTCATAGCTTCTCGCCTTAGACCGTATTCTCTAGTCGTTGAACCTTCTCCAGAGTTTCCTCCCAGGAGCTTGGCTGCTGATTATCCATTGTTCATCTTCATCATTTTCAAACCTTTACGCCTGTCGTTTCCAACTACGCTGTGGTTGATGAAGCTTTAGGAAGTTCCAGCAATTCACCCAGTGATACTCCAGTTCGTTACCAAACTGGACGCCCTTCTAATCAATTATCTCAGAAGTTGTAAAACTCCTTGAGGCATTTGATTGGATTGAGCCAGCATTGCTTGTGCTGCTTGAGAAAGAATAGAATTCTTTGTTTGGTTCATCATTTCTTTCGCCATGTCAACGTCACGCACACGAGACTCTGCGGCAGTTAAGTTTTCAGAAGATGTGTTTAGATTGTTGATTGCATAATCTAAACGGTTCTGATAAGAACCTAAATTAGATCTTTCAGCAGAAACAGTTTTAATTGCGTCATTGATTGTTGTAATTGCAGCTGTTGCAACTGCTGCTGTTGAAGAGATATCAATAGCAGTTGCTGCTTCGTCATCACCAGTAGCGATAGATAAACCAGTTCCACCAGTCATATCTGCAACAGTAAGTGTAATTTGCTGATCTTCATTAGCACCCACTTGGAAAGTAAAAGCACCAGTTCCTCCTGGTCCACCTTTACCAGTTAATAAATCTTGACCATTAAATTGGGTATCTTTTGCAATTCGATTTATATCTTTTGCTAATTGGTTAGCTTCATCTTGAATTGCAGTACGGTCTTCAGTTGTATTTGTATCATTTGAACCCTGTACAGCTAATTCACGCATACGTTGAAGCATAGAATGAGTTTCATTTAATGCTCCTTCAGCTGTTTGAATTAATGAAATACCATCTTGTGCATTGCGAGATGCTTGATCTAATCCTCGGATTTGACCTCTCATTTTTTCAGATATTGACAGACCAGCTGCATCATCCCCTGCACGGTTGATACGCATGCCGGAAGATAATTTTTCCATAGATTTTGACTGTGCACCAGAAGCACTGTTCAACTGACGGTAAGTATTAAGAGCCGCAATATTATGATTAATTCTCATTTTGAAATTTCCTCCTTGAAATAATTGTAGTAATCCACATCCATGTGAATTCTTATATACTCACAGTCGCAACGGTCGGCCGCCTGTTGGTTCTGCTTGTTACACTACTTATATCGACATGATCAGGAGTTGTTTTATAGTATTTAGAAAATATTTCATAAAAAAACCTTAAGCGAATGTGCTTAAGGTTTTCTGTTCTTTAATTGAGCAAGCATATCTAGTGAAACTTCTGCTGCTTTGTTATTTTCCTCTTGAATGGAAAGATAGATTTCTTTGCGGTGGATATCAACATTTTTAGGAGCGCTAATACCGATTTTCACTTGGTCGCCAGCGATAGAGATTACCGTGATTTCAATATCATCGCCAATTTGAATGGCTTCTCCAGTTTTCCTTGTTAAAACAAGCATTATGCTCCCTCCCATAGACGATGTTTAGTTGTATGTGCTGTCTTGTTAAGGATAAGCTGCTTGCCCAATCTTTTTCCTTTATTTAAAATCAACGGACCTTGTAAATTCGCTGTTGAGTTTGTAAACGGGTCACTGACTGTTAAAATAACATACACTTCGACATCATTCGGAGATTCTATCATTAATAGATATTTTGTTGATTCATCCAAATCAAATTCATAGTCTTTGAAAAAGAAAAAGGGACTTGTGACGACAAATGCGGTGTTTTGCGATTGAATGGATTGAAGAATAAAGAAGGAAGAACCTTCTTCAAGCGGCAGCAAGATAAAGTTCTTCTCATTAACAAATCCTGGAATCCCATGTTCGAAGGTAATTTTTTGCGCTTCATCAATTGTAATTTCTCCATGATATTTCGTTTGAATTAACATGCTTCACATTCCTTTGTTTAAAGTCTATTAAATCTTTTTGTCGATTGAAACGAAGTCTATTTTCAGCTGGTTTCTCTCAGCGAGTGCAACTTTGACCTCTCCAGCTTTATAATCCATGATCGGCTTGTTGATTTTGCTCTCAATGATCGGAGCATTTCTCTGCACATCGATTTTTACATCTGCAGGCTGATAGTCAAGCTTGACGCTGAAATGAGATGGGATAAATCCGATGTTGAATTGCTTGATTTCGCGTTCGCTGTTTTTTTTCGTCTGGGCAGTCAGAGGTTTACCGCCGTTTTCGATCCGCATCTGTTCATCACCTTGCTGAATGCGTCTTGCAATGCCGGAAAGAACGTCTTGGCGACCTTGATCCGCTGCTTCTGCTATTCGCTTTGAAATATGCTTTAAATCAACATCTTCCCTGGCTTTTGTTTGATTAATTGTTAGCTTGCCTGGCGTTGTATGAATGGACAGCTCTGCTTTAGGCTGCTGGATAGACAGGTCCGCTTTAGGCTGCTGAATTTCAAGTGAAGCATTGACCGTTTCTAGCCCTAGTTTAGCGAATCTGCTTTCTATCCTTATTTGAGGAATGTTCATATATTTTCCCCCTAGTAAAAAAGCTACCTTATAAAAGATAGCTTATCTTAAAAAATCCATTAATGTCGGCTGAATGATTCTTGCGCCGACAGATAACGCAGCGCGATGGATACTTTCTTGTGCAGTTAAATCCATGATGACCTTCTCTAAATCAGCATCTTCGTTCTCAGATAGAATTCGTGTTGAAACAATCTCTTGTTTTCCAACTCGATCTTCAATAAGCTCCAGGCGATTGTATCTGGCTCCGAGTTCTGCACGTTCCGCTGACATGGAGTCCATTTTACCGTCAAGGTCAGAAAGCAATCCGTCTAATTCAGATGCGTCACCTGAACTTAATGCCTTTTCAATCGAACCCATCACCGCAAATAAGTCCTCGCTGAAAACATTGTCAGAATTTATATTCGCTTTCAATTGAACACCCTTAGAAACCTCAATTTCAAATGATGATTTATCAATGTTTACTGATACTGTTCCATCAGCGTTAAGAGTAACAGGCGCTTCTTTCGTCTGCGTCCCATTAAAAATATAATTCCCTGCCACCTGGGTATTTGCAGAACCAACTAAATCTTCCTTCAGCTGCTTAATCTCTGCACCTATAGCTTTTAGATCCTCTGGGCCGTTCGTTCCATTACTGGCCTGAACCATCAGCTCACGTACCCGCTGAAGAACTTGTGTGCCCTGTTCTATTCCGGCTTCAGAGTTTTCCATCCATTGATAGGCCTCAGAAATGTTGCGCTGATATTGTTCGACTTCGGTTAAGTTCGTGCGATAGTGCATTCCCTTCATTGCGACAACTGGATCATCAGATGGTCGGTTGATTTTTTTGCCGGTTGCGAGCTGATCCTGGTAGGTGCCCATTTTTTCGTAGCTTTTGCTTAGGTTGCGGAGCGAGCTGCCTGCGAGCATGCTTTGAGTTACGCGCATAATTGTTCACCTACCTTCTTAGTCCGTTAATAATTGTATCGAGCATTTCATCCTGCAATGAAATCATTTTTGCTGAAGCATTATATGCGTGCTGGAATTGGATCATGTTTGTCATCTCTTCATCCAATGAAACGGCGCTGACAGATTGACGGCGCTGGTCAACTGCAGAACGGAGCACATCACTGTTGCTAGCCAGACGGTTTGCTTCTTGTGCGTCAACTGCCATGCCTCCTATTAAGCTTTCATAGAAATCCTGGATGGTTGTCGTTTTCCCGCCGATTGTGAAGGTTTGATTTTTTACTTCTGAAAGCGCAAGCGCATTTTTCCCATCACCTATATTGCCGTTTGAAGATGCGGCAATATTATCAGTTGAGTCTATGATAGATTGATGAAGGGTTAACATAGACGCTGCATCTTTAGGCGGATCTGTCAGGTTAGTAAAATCAAAAAACGGTGTACTGTTTGCTCCATTTTCTTCAATCCGCTTGATGCTGTACCCCGCTTCCTGAACTTTGTTCACTTCTGTCGCAAAGCTGTATGCCAATTCATCAAGCTGTCCGAGCATATCCGGATACAATCCATTTGCGGAACTGTCTGAATTGTACCCATAAGAATCAATCAAACTGCGGATTTCCCCGACACTGCTAAAATCCTTTATATTTATAGCATTTGTTCCTATCGAAACCGAATCTACTAATCCATTATCAGTAGAAAAACCAACGCTGATTTCATTGACAGATTTACTCTTGCCATCAACTAAAGTTCCAAGAGATTTACCGCTCGCATCCATGATTTCAATTGTGACAGAGCCTTCTGCGATAGAAAGTGAGTTTCCGCCGCTTTTTTCGTTTGAAATCTTGATGTTTGCAAGGCCTGAAAGCTGATCGAGAAGACGATCACGCTCATCGTACAGATCGTTTGCCAAGTAGCCATGCGGTTCGATTTCAGAGATTTGTTTATTGATGCTGTTAATTTGGTTTGCAAGTGAGTTAATCTCTTTTGTCGATACCTCTAATTCACTTTTCAGTTCTCCTTGAACAGCTTTAAGTGAAGTCGATAAGTACTGAAACGTTTCTGCTACTGCAGCCCCGCGTTCACGGACAACCGCACGTGCCCCTGCATTTGCAGGATTTAATGCGAGATCCTGCATGGACTGCCAGAAGCGGTCAAAGCTTTTGGAAAGACCCGTTTCAGATGGCTCATTCATGATTTCTTCCATTTTTAATAGAGAATCAGCACGGGAATCCCAGTAGCCTACTTTGTTATTTTCGTAGCGGAATTGTATATCGAGAAAGCTGTCTCTAACCCGTTCAATTGTTCCCGCTTCAACGCCTGTTCCAATTTGGCCCGGAAATTCAGGGCGGTTCATGGATGGTGCAGGGTATGCCTCAGTCTGCACAAAATTAACACGCTGTCTTGTGTAGCCGGGCGTGTTGGCGTTTGCAATATTGTGTCCAGTTGTGTTTAAGGCGCTTTGCTGTGTAAACATTCCTCTTTTTGCGATTTCAAGACCAGAAAAAGTCGAGCGCATGGTTCATTCCTCCGAGCATTAGGCTTTTGAATCAAATAAAGATCTTCGTTTCGGTGCTGAAGCCGTTCCGCCGGGAGGCTTGTAGGCTGGAGATTGTTCCTTTGGCATCAGCATGTCCATTGATAAGGAGACAAACTGCAGGGCCTGGATGGTAAGCTGCTGATTCAGCTTGTTCGCGTGTTTCAGCTTCTCCATTACTTCTGTTAATGACTGAAAAAGATCTGAGAATTTTTCTTTATCTGCTCCCGCTGCTTTTTCTATGCATGCCGATAAAGTTAAGTCATCTTCCCGGTTTAAATAAGCCGAAGCAAGGTCGATCCGTTCATTTTCCACTTGCTTAATGGCATGTACATAGATTTGTTCCTGCTTGAGTGTTTGCTGCAACACAGTCAGGTTTTCTGTTTTCAAGGCTTCTGTTTTTGTTTGCGCTAATTGGTATAGCTGCCGATTCAGCCCGAGCAGCTTCTCAAGCTTTAGAATTAATGACTGTGCTGACACTGCAAGTCCTCCCGAAATCTATTTTTGGTAATGCTTTATGACGCTGTTTGCGATAGCTTTTGGATCAATTGTATAGGTGCCGGTTTCAACCTGTTTTTTTATTGCAGCTACCTTTTCTTGTCTTGCCTGGTCAATGGCATTTTGCTGCTGAAGCTCTTTAGCCTGTGTTGAAATTTCAACTTTATCCTGCTTTTTAGCCGGCTGTGCTGCTTCCTGCTGCTTCTCTGTATTTCGTTTATAAGGGTTTATCCCTGCTGAGTTTAAGTGATTGATCTTCATCCCTTTTCCTCCATTCTTTCGTTCTTCTCGTTACTTTCTATATCGGCTGAAAATAATTGTTGTTAATATAGTTAGATATTTTTAGGCTGAAAGGTATAATAGGTCGCTTGCTTTTCTGTGACTTTTTGACGGCGTTCTTCTTCCTGTTCTAATTCAAACAGCTGAGTTTTAATGTCTTTTCCGCAAGAAATACAAAGCTTATTTTCTCTGATTAGTTTTCCGCATTTCTGACAAGGATAACCGAGGTTCGGGAAGTTGGCGAGCTGAATTCTGCCCTGTCTGATAAATTTCAGAATCAGCTCTTCTTCAACTCCCGTATGTTCTTCGACATTTGATAGAGTGGCTGTACGATTTTTACTCTGCTTTAAAAAGCCGTAAACGACTTCAAATTTATGTTCTTCTTCTTTATAACATGCATCACAAACCGTTTTAAATTGTGTTTTCACAAATAGCTTGTAGCATTCCGGACAGTTCGATAGTTCTCCCATTGGTGATTCTCCTATCATTGTACTATATATCTTTACTATCGGAATCAGTTTGAAAACGTTTAGCCTCGAACGAGCGTTAAAGATGAAACACTTTCGGCACCATGGTCTATAAGCAGTTTGGCTGCATGTCTGATCGTAGTTCCTGTTGTATAAATATCATCAATCAGAAGAAGGTTTTTCCCGGAAAATTCAGAGCCGCCATTTATGAAAAAAACATTTTCAGTCTGAAGGCGTTCAGTTCTTGTTTTCTTGGATTGTTTTTCTAAGTGAATACGCATGAGAGGTTCGTGAATTGGGGCATTGAGTAAGTCAGCAAGCAAGCGTGCCTGATTGAATCCGCGTTCATAAAGCCGCTCTTTACTGAGTGGAATGGGGATAAGAAGGGAATTCTTTGAGAAATGCTTAGAGAAGACGTTTCGGAAGGGCTCGTAAAAGAGTTCAGCTAATTGTGCATCGCCTCTATATTTGTATCTGGCTATTAATTCTTTCATGAATTCATTGTAATGATACACAGAATGATTACTCGCAAGGACGCTGCCAAACAGGGGATCTGCTTTCCATCTTTCACAGTCATAGCAAGCTTTTTCCTCAGATTGGGGCCGATCGCAAATTGGACATACAGTACCTTCAATCAAACAGAACTTAGATGAACAATCAGCACAGCATGCATTCTCTTGTTCATCTAAAAAAAATACGCTCCTCCAGGATACAGCTTTTTCAAGCTCATCCTGGCAAATAAGACATTTGTTCATCACTCACCTCTTACATAAGTTTCGCACTTCGGCGTATCGGAGACCATCTTTGCACATTCCGCTAATTTGACAATTAAAGTCGTCATTTGCTGTTTGTCGACAAATTCCGCTTTCACATAAGCAACCTTATCCGGGTTGGTTACGTATCTCGGCTGAACCCTGTTTAAAACAAGGGCAAGCACGTCATTTAAGCATTCCTCACACGTACAATTCATCTGCAGAGCAGTCTTATATTCATCTAATAAATCGATCATGATTCGTTCCATCGCATTAACTACCACCGCTCTACCCCCATCTACATTATCTTGTAGATGATTATGCCACAGACAGAATATGTTGGATAGAAATATACCCTTAAACAGTTACAAAGTCACTCTTTTCGCTTCAGCATTCATCATTTGGATATGCTTTTTGGCACGAATCATCGCTTCTGTTTTACCGTAATGAAAAAATTGCACATCTCCGCTTGGGTGCTTCGCACTTCTTCCGACACGGCCGGCAATTTGCACCAGCGCACTCTCTGTAAAAACATTGTCCTCTGCCCCCAGCACAGCGACATCAGAATTAGGAATGGTGACTCCTCTTTCTAATATAGTGGTGGTAATAATAATGGGAATTTCTCCATCTCGGAAGCGCTGTACCTTTTCTTTACGACCAGGATCTTCAGCATAAACCCCTTCTATTAAGGGATCCTGCTTTTTTAATAGAGCCGTCGTTTCTTCTAATAACGGTATGGATGGAACGAATAGAAAAGCTTGTTTTTTTGATTCCAAATGGGAGGAAATCCATTCTTGAACGTTTAAAGGAAGTTTGTCTTTTCGAAGAGCCCTTTTATAGTTCCCGCACCATGAAAAACCAGGTACAGGAAGCGGATAACCGTGGTATCTTTGAGGGATTTTGACTTGATTGGCAATTTCTTTCTTCAGGTTGTTGGATGGTGTTGCCGTTAAATAAATGAGGGAGCTTTGTTCTTTTCTTGCACGCCCCGCAGCAAACTGGAGACTTTGATCAGCTGAGTAGGGAAATGCGTCTACTTCGTCTATGACCATCAAATCAAACGCTCGTTCAAAACGGAGGAGCTGATGAGTCGTGGATATAGTGAGGTTAGCTTGCTTAAACCGATCTTCGCTTCCTCCATATAGAGCAGCAATTTCTGCTTGAGGAAAAACGGACTGAAGCCTTGGGGCAAGCTCCAGGACAACATCCATCCGCGGCGTAGCGATGCAGACTTGCTTATTCTCTACTAAAGCTTGTTCAATTCCTTTGAAAAGCATTTCTGTTTTCCCTGCACCGCATACAGCCCAAATGAGCAAATCGCTTTGATTTTTCAGGGCATGCAGCATTCTTTCTGACCCTTTTTGCTGCTCTCTTGATAGCTGTCCATTCCAGTGCATGGCATCAAATTTTTTATGCTGGATGTCTGATTCCGGACCGGTCCATTTAAGGAGAGGGGTACACTCGCTGACTCTTCCCATAAGGATGCAGGAGCGGCAATACGAACAATATTCACCGCACCTTGCACACTTAAAGGATCCGATCAAGCTTTGATCGCTGTTATTGCAGCGATTGCATCTAAGCTGTTTATTCGTTTTCTCCAAGCCATACGCATACTCAATATAGCCGTTTTCATAATGCCGGTGTATGATTTCGAACGGAAATGGAATTTCATCTATGAGCAGCTTTTTTCCCTGAAGGTGTTTTTGGAGGTCTTTAGAATATGTAAACGATGGATTGATTTGGCTAACACGGAGGTTATGTTTTGAAATTGGAAGCCCTTCTTTGTCATTCTCTGTGGGTTTCAACAATCCATTATGTATGTGGAATTTCATTCTTCATTGAACTTGGTTTTTTCAATTTTTCTGAATCTCTTTTCAACACTGATGGGTGTTCGGTTTAGCTGTCTTGCAATATCCCGGAATTTAACACCTTGCTTTCTTAAATCCATTAACTTTTTGTCTTCTAATGTTGTCCAATGACGGTAGGCGCGTTTCTGTAAGTCAATTTCCTGCATGTGACCACTCCTCTAGTTTAATTAATCATTATCATAAGTATGTTAAATTTTGCAGAAATTGTCTAGTCTTGTCACATTAATTACAAAATGCGGAAAACAAATTTTCGGTGCGAATTTCGTTATTTTTTCGTTGATTTTTTAAAAGTTGTTATTTCGACAAGCGAAATAGTATGGCGGTCTCCTAAATCAAGGAAAAGGTAAAGAAATCGGAAGCGGTTGAGCCTTGTTTTTGAAGAGAATTATTTATCAATTCTTCATTTTGACTTTCAATAAATTTATTTTCTCGTGTGATTTCTCAAAATAATTCCCGGACTTTCCGATTCCAACACTTTTCCTATTAATTCCGAGACTTTCCGTGTTAATTCCAAGACTTTTCGCATTAATTCCCAGACTTTCCGAATTAATTCTGAGACTTCCACAAATCATCCCGGATAATTGTGAACAAATACGGCTTCAACAAAAAAACTGACCCAAAAAGTCGCATGTTGCGACTTTTTGAGTCAGCCTCTTACCTCTTATACCACCCAAGACCCATTGCACCTTCACCTAAATGTGTGCCGATAACCGGTCCGAAATAGCTGATGGAGTATTCTACATGGGGATACTTTGCTTCAAGTTCTTCTTTCATTTGCTGAGCTTCATCCGGGCGGTTGGCATGAATGATGACCGCGCGCATCGGGTCTCCTGCGCAAGCTACTTCATCAAAAAGCTCATATATACGGTTGATCGCTTTTTTGCGTGTGCGGATTTTTTCAAAAGGGACGATCAGTTTATCGACAAATTGCAGGATTGGCTTTACCTGCAGCAGGCTGCCGATCAGTGCCTGTGCGCCGCTTAAACGTCCGCCGCGCTGAAGATGTGATAAATCATCTACCATGAAATAAGCTTGAATTGATTTTTTCACTTCGTTTAGACGTGTGATGATTTCATCAGGTGTCTTGCCTTCTGCAGCAATCTCCGCAGCCTCAATGGCATAAAAACCCTGGACCATGCAGCTGACTTCCGAATCGAATGCATAAACATCAATGTTATCGACCATTTGACCTGCTGACACAGCTCCGTTATAAGTACCGCTGATTCCGCTTGATAAATGAACACTAATGACTGCATCAAATTCTTTAGAAAGTTCTTCAAATAATTCAACAAATTTGCCAACTGACGGCTGTGACGTAGTCGGAAGCTCGCCTCTGTTTTTGACTTCTTCGTAAAAGTCTGCAGCTGTTATTTCAACTTCCTCCTGGTACACTTCTCCGCCAAAAATCACGCTCAGCGGAATCATCTTTATATTTAACCGCTCCCGTATTTCTTTTGGAATATAAGCAGTGCTATCCGTAACTATTGCCGTTTTCATATATGTACCATCCTTGTAATCGACTTCTCTTATTGTACTTTTCATTCTATAAGAAATTGCTTCTAATTTCATTACTTTGTATGTAAATAAATGGTGAAGAAATAAGAATTGTGCAAGCGCCCGTTTAGCTCAGGCATGACAGATAAGAATCCGGTCGTCCGGGTTTGACTTTTTTGCCGGATTTGTTCTGGCCGAGAAGTTGGGCGATGGAGCTAATGTGCAACACTTTATACTTTCTTATTTCTAAATAAAAATCCCTGCTATCTACTATAACAGGGATTTGCGAGATATAGATATGCAATTTTTAAAAAGCGCCGTGTAAAAGAAAAAACCTGCCGAAGCAGGTTTTATCGCACTTCCACCCAGCCGTTTTTGATGGCAACGACTACTGCTTGAGTACGGTCATTTACGTTCATTTTTTGAAGAATGTTGCTTACGTGATTCTTAACTGTTTTTTCACTGATGAAAAGGGCTTCGCCGATGCCGCGGTTGCTTTTTCCGTCCGCAAGCATTTGCAGCACTTCACATTCACGGCGAGTTAAAATATGTAATGGACGTCTGATTTCAGTCGTGATGGTTGTTGTCCCTCCGCCTGATCCGCTTGTAGCAAGACGTCTGAATTCATTCACAAGGTTATGTGTTACTTTAGGATGCAAGTAAGACCCGCCATCAGAAACGACTTTTACAGCTTCGATCAGTGTGTCTGCATCCATTTCTTTTAACAAATAGCCGCGAGCGCCTGTTTTCAAAGCGTGAGTTACATAGTTTTCATCGTCGTGAATCGACAGGATGATTACTTTTGTTTCCGGATTTGCTTCCACCAGCTGTTTTGTAGCTTCCACGCCGTTTACTTTTGGCATGTTGATGTCCATGATGACAACATCAGGCTTGCTGTCTTCAACGATGACTAATGCATCTTCGCCATCATCGCCTTCTGATACAACTTCAAAGCTTGGTTCGAAATCCAAGATTCTTTTAACGCCTTCTCGGAATAATTGGTGATCATCGATAATCGCAATTCTAGTCTTCATGCATACGCCTCCCATTTTTTATTCTAGTCTATTATACGGTGATGCCGTCAATATGCCTTTGGTCTATTTTTTCAGACATTGAGAGGCACCTGTATCATAATGAATGTCCCAAGACCTATTTTAGAATCAATTGTGATTCGGCCGTTTAAAAGCTCTACACGCTCTCTCATCCCAAGGAGACCGAATGATTTCTTCTGATTTTGCTTCATTTCTCTCGTATCGAAGCCTTTGCCGTTATCTTTGATCATCAGAATAATATTATTCTGATTCACCTCAACTTTAACCTGAATCTCACGGGCTTCGGCGTGCTTTAAAGCATTCGTGACTGCTTCCTGAGCCAGCCTGAACAACGCTACTTCAAAACGGGGCGGAAGCCTGTTTTCTTCAAAATCGCCGAGGCTTGAAAATAAGATACGGGTTTTCCCGTTATACTCTTCGATTGTATAAAGGTACTTTCTGAGGGTGGGAATGAGTCCAAGGTCGTCCAGTGCCATTGGCCTTAAATCATAGATAATCCTCCGAACCTCATACAGGGCATTGCGGACATTTTGGCGAAGGCTGCGGATTTCTTTAAAGCCTTCATCAGACCCCCGCTCTCTGAAAATCCGTTCAATCAGCTCTGAACGCATCATCACGTTCGCAAGCATCTGAGCAGGTCCGTCGTGAATTTCCCTTGAAACGCGTTTGCGTTCCTCTTCCTGAGCTTCAATGATTCTTAGACCGAAATCTTGCTTCTGATGTGCATCCTCAATCAGCATGCCGACCTGACGAAGATCCTGATGCAGATAATTCAGGACAACCGTTATTTGGCTCACAAGCACCTCTGCCCGCTCAATCGTTTCCTGAAGCCCAAGCAGCCTTCTCTCTAAATCATCCCGCCGGTCTCTGAGCTGCTTCTCTTTTTGCTGAAGCATGGTGAGCTCCACCTGAAGCTTGTGAGCCTTCTCATAAGCTTCCCTTATTTCTTCCTCGCTGAATTGCTTAAAGTGCTTGCTCACCTCAGACAGACGCTTTCTGGCAAACCTGGCGTGAACCTCAAGCTTGTCTCCCTGTTCAATCACATCATTAACCTGTATCTTAATTTGTTTTAATTCTTCTACAAGCTCTTCGTATTGCTGACGGGACTGCTCGCCGATCTTAAAAATTTCGCCTTTGCTGCCGTCTACCGTCGATACCATCTTATCCAGAATTTGATCAAGCACTTTGCAGTCAAGCTTCTTGGAGTCCACTATATCTCCTCCACTAATGGGTTAAAATAAACTTCACACAATATTACACAATATAATGATTGAAGTGAAAATTTTGTCGCTTTATAATATAAGAATGTGCATTTATAATTCCATTTGCCTTCTATAAGCTTGCAAGGAGGTGTACAAGCATGCTTTCACACTATTATACCGTAAAAGGATACGGAGAGCATGAAATATCCATACAGAAATCACGTTTTATTTGTTATATAAACCGCGCAGCAACCGAAGAAGAGGCGCAGGCCTTCATTCAGCAGATAAAAAAGAAGCATTGGGATGCGACACATAACTGCTCAGCCTATTTAATCGGCGAACATGATCTGATTCAAAAAGCAAATGACGACGGGGAACCAAGTGGAACCGCCGGCGTGCCTATCCTTGAAGTGCTTAAAAAGAGACAATTAAAAGATACAGTTGCCGTTGTTACCCGTTATTTCGGAGGCATAAAGCTCGGCGCAGGCGGACTGATCCGCGCATATGGCAGCTCAACCTCTGAAGCACTGAACGCAATCGGCATTGTCGAGCGTAAGTTAACACGTGTGATGCATACTAAGATTGATTATACATGGCTTGGGAAAGTGGAAAATGAACTCAGAAATTCACATTATCAGCTTAAAGAAATTCATTACCTTGATAACGTGGAGGTTGAGACGTTTGTCGAAGAAGGCCAGAAGGATCAATTCATAGAATGGATGACAGAGCTGACAAATGGCCAGGGTGAAATCAGCGAAGGTACTCAAATCTATTTAGAACAGCCAAAAATTTAAACGTACAGAGGAGTAACTTATGAATAGGCAGGAAGTTAAGAAAATAAAGAAAAAGAAGAAAAAAAGCGTTTTTAGACGAATTTTATTTTTGTTCTTCATACTATTTCTTTTAGTTGGCGGATATGCAGGCTATGTCTTTTATCAAACCTATCAGGCCGCTAACAATTCATATGACGATTTAGGAAGAGATAAATCCAAGTTGCGCGATGAGGCCGTGAGCATCTCAAACGATCCCGTTTCCATTCTGTTAATGGGCGTAGAAAACTACTCAAGCGGCGGATCCGGCGGACGGGCAGATACACTCATGGTGGCTACCTTTAATCCAAAGGATCAGACGATGAAACTGTTAAGTCTTCCGCGTGATACACGCGTAGAAATACCAGGAAAAGAAACAAAGCGCAAAATCAACTCTGCCTATTCAACTGGCGGGAAAGAACTGACAATTGAAACGGTCGAAGGTTTCTTGGATATTCCAATTGATTATTATGCAACAGTTAACTTCGAAGGCTTTAAAAACATAATCGATATTGTAGGCGGCATAACAGTGGACGTACCTTTTGATTTCACTCAAAACAGTGATGATCCAAAAGCCGAAAAACTTGAGTTTACTGAAGGACCAATGAAAATGGATGGAAGATACGCTTTGGCTTATGCAAGAATGAGGCTGCAGGATCCTAACAATGACATTGGCAGAAATGAAAGACAGCAGCAGGTTGTAAAAGAGGTCATCAATGAGATTGTATCAGCAGGCACTCTCCTGAAGGTTGACAAGCTGACAAATGAAGTTGGAAAGAACGTTGAAACCAACATGAGAATGTCAGAGCTATTAGGTTTTTATAAAAAGTACAACAACTTTAATACTAATAAGATTGAAACTGTAAAGCTTGAAGGTGTAGGGGAATATATCGGCAACGCCGCTTACTGGATTCCGGATGATACAAGCCTTGAAGAAGTAAAAGATGAATTAAAAGAGCATTTAGAGCTTAAATCAGCAGAAGACGATAACTTAGACAGCAATTAATACCGAAAAAGCTCCAGCCAAACTTGGCTGGAGTTTTCTTTATTCTAAAACAAAGCTTCAGCGGATCTGTAAACCGGTTATAGAGGACGGTCACTGACTTTCTAGCTCTAATGAAAATTTGGTATTATTCCATCTAGGGTACTCAACTCGCAGAAAACGACATTCATTCAGCAAAAAACCTTATCCAATTCGCAAGAATCCCTGTTCAACTCGCAAAAATGGGCTTCCAACTCGCAAGCCTTATTTTCAACGGAAAAACTTACATTAAAAATGCCTGTTTTGTCCAATTCATCAATGCTGCTACTGAAAAACAATGATATTCCGCTGTGCAGGCATCTCCCTCTCGTTTCAGAGCATGCAACTCGCAAAAAACGATATTCATTCAGCAAAAAACCTTGTCCAATTCGCAAGAATTCCTGTTCAACTCGCAAAAATGGGCTTCCAACTCGCAAGCCTTATTTTCAACGGAAAAACTCACATTAAAAAATGCCTGTTTTATCCATTCAATCGATGCTGCTGCTGAAAACGAATGATATTCCGCTGTGCAGGCATCTCCCTCTCGTTTCAGAGCATGCAACTCGCCAAAAACGACATTCATTCAGCAAAAAACCTTGTCCAATTCGCAAAAATCCCTGTTCAACTCGCAGAAATGAGCTTCCAACTCGCAAGCCTTATTTTCAACGGAAAAACTTACATTAAAAAATACCTGTTTTGTCCATTTCATCAATGCTGCTGCTGAAAACGAATAATATTCCGCTGTGCAGGCATCTCCCTCTCGTTTCAGAGCATCCAACTCGCAAAAAACGACATTCATTCAGCAAAAAACCTTATCCCATTCGCAAGAATCCCTGTTCAACTCGCAAAAATGGGCTTCCAACTCGCAAGCCTTATTTTCAACGGAAAAACTTACATTAAAAAATGCCTGTTTTATCCATTCAATCGATGCTGCTGCTGAAAACGAATGATATTCCGCTGTGCAGGCATCTCCCTCTCGTTTCAGAGCATGCAACTCGCAAAAAACGACATTCATTCAGCAAAAAACCTTGTCCAATTCGCAAGAATCCCTGTTCAACTCGCAGAAATGGGCTTCCAACTCGCAAGCCTTATTTTCAACGGAAAAACTTACATTAAAAAATGCCTGTTTTGTCCATTTCATCGATGCTGCTGCTGAAAACGAATGATATTCCGCTGTGCAGGCATCTCCCTCTCGTTTCAGAGCATCCAACTCGCAAAAAACGACATTCATTCAGCAAAAAACCTTATCCAATTCGCAAGAATTCCTGTTCAACTCGCAGAAATAAGCTTCCAACTCGAAAGAACCCCTGTCCAACTCGCAGAAACGGGCTTCCAACTCGCAAAGCTCCATTTCCAATGAAGAAAACAAAAAAAACCGCACAGCAGCAGCTATGCGGAATTAATTATCTTTTTGAGGCTTCGGCTTAGCCATAAGCTTTCTGAATGCATTTATAAGGGGTTTATGGCCTTCCCCGATTAATCCGACGAGCTCAGCTGTAATCTGGATAAAGAACAGCAGAATCATCATGATAAGCAGAGCCATCCACATCGTTGCATTTGAGAAAACAATAGCTGACAGTCCAAAGCATGCACTGAAGAAGTAAATAAGCAGCACAGACTTTCTGTGGCTGAATCCCATGTCCACTAAACAATAGTGCAAATGAAGCTTATCGGGTGCAGCGATATTCTGTCTGTTCACCAGTCTTCTCACAATCGCAAAGAGTGTGTCAAAAATAGGTATAGCCAAAACAATGATCGGAATAATAAAACCGAATAACGTGATGTTTTTAAATAATCCCATTGTCGACAGAATAGAAATGGAATAACCGAGGAACAGTGCTCCGGTATCTCCCATAAAAATTTTCGCCGGGTAGAAATTGTGAATCAGGAATCCGAGCGTGCTTCCGATCAGAATCACACACAGGGATACAACTGCAAATTGAAAATTAGTAAACGCCATGATCAGGATACTGGTCATCGCTATAGAAGAAACGCCCGCTGCTAGCCCGTCTAATCCATCGATCAGATTGATGGCGTTTGTGACGCCGACGATCCAGAGAATGGTTACAGGATAGCTCCAGTAATCAAGATAGATCAGTCCGAAAAACGGAAGGGTAATCTTGTTAATAAGCAATCCGGATGAGACAACGACTGCAGCTGCAGCTAACTGCCCTGCAAGCTTATACTTTGCCGAAAGAGTAAAGCGATCATCAAGAATACCAATAATGATAATGATGAAAGCACCGATTATAATCTCTTTCATATACATTGATTCAGGACGCAAGTAGAGGTAGCCTGCCACAACACCGATAAAGATGGCAAGACCGCCAAGCCTTGGCATGAGGCCCTGATGGATTTTTCTGCTGTTGGGCTTATCAACCGCCCCGATTTTTATCGCAAGTTTTTTTATAAGTGGTGTAATAGATACAGCCACTATAAACGATACTATAAAAGCTATAATATAATTAGAATAATCTAACATGCTTACACCAACTTGTGTGAGATATTTTCACTTCCTCCATCATAGCAAAAATATATAAACTTGCAATTATTATTTTGTTAAGATAGTCTACGCTTTATTCTAAGTATGAACTCTTTTTGAACAAAAATAATAATCGCTATTGCTGTTTCAGCAATTTTTTATAAAATGACACTAACTTCTTTTCTTCTGTTTCCCAGTTATAGGTTGTTTCGAAACTCATTCTTCCATTTATACCAAAGTCTTTTGTCTTTTCCGGGTTATCCAGCAGCACATTTAGTGCATCTGCAATGGATTCAGGCTTCTCAGGATCAATCAAAAGTCCGCTGCGTGAATTTTCCACCACTTTCCGGTAATGAGGGAAATCAGAAGCCAAAATCGCAACACCTGCTGCCATATATTCAAATAGTTTATTGGGCAGACAGACCAAATGATTGGGCTCAGGTAAGTAAGGAATAATGCCTATTGATGCCTTTGATAGGTAGGTTTCGATTTCTGAATAAGGCACACTTCCCATAAACTCCACGCGGTCTGCCAATCCGTAAGCTTTTACCTTCTGTTTGATTTTCCGTTCGAATGCGTCAGACTCAAATCTTCCAACAAAAACAAACCTTGCATCAGGATGTTTGTCCGCTGTTGATGAAAAGGCCTCTGTTAACTGTTCAATCCCTCTGATGGGAGTTATACCGCCAAGATAAAGAATCATGTCAGGATCTTTCAGCGCAGAGTGATTGAGCGTGAACATTTCAGTCAAAGGGTAGTTTTCAATCTTGCAGGAGTTATATCTCTGATACCTCTCCCCTACTTCGTCCGTCGTATAAATAACGCCTGACAAAATAGGCAGGGAAATTCTCTCAATGGTCTCGTAAATAAAACGGACAGGTTTTTTCATCCATCTTTTCAAGTATTTTTTACTCATAATCGCATTAGGGTAATGCTCATGGGCATCAAAGATTACAGGCTTTCCGGTAAAAATACGGAGCAGAACGCCGACTGGAATAAGCTCCGGATCATGAAAATGATAAAGGTCTGCATTTGTTTTTCTGGCTGCTTTGAAAACGGTAAACGTATGTAAAAAACGCTTGAATTCCTGCTTTGGCTTTTCGATTGGAATAAGCCTTATTGAATCTTCCAGCATCTTCTCAGGTTTTGGTGCAACAAGCGAGACATCATACCCCGCCTTAACAAGAGATTTGCATTGCTTATGATAAATACGGCCGTCATATGCGTTATGAACAGACGTGATTACACAGATTTTCTTCATAGATATCCATTCCTTTTTAAAGTTATAGCAGAGTATAACATTCAGCGCATTGATGTTCTCTCCAGTGCCCGGCTCCTCGGCTCCCGGACTTTTCAGCCAGAGCATAATCTGCCTTTCAGAGCTGAACAAAGCACTTCTGCTTTTCTCATCTCTAAGTTGTAACTTTTCAATTTATACTTTACACTATTATATTGACATATCCTAATTTTTAATGGAAAGGGATTACTATGAAAATCGTTTATATAACACAGCACTTTCCGCCTGAAATTGGTGCAGCACAAGGCCGTGCCTTTGATATGAGTACGAATCTTTCAAACTTGGGGCATGATCTGCATGTGCTTACGGCCTTTCCAAATCATGAGTCAACTTCTAAATTGTACAGCAAAGAGAAGGTGAACAAGCTATCCGTTTATCGCTCTTTTCGCATACGTGATACTAAAAAAAGTTCAATCCGGCGTTTAGCCAACTACTTGTCGTTCATGTGCTCAAGCATCTTCAGCGGCTTGTTCGTAAAAAAACCGGATATCGTTTATGCAACCTCCCCACAGCTCTTTCAAGGAGTAACCGGGTATGTGCTGAGCCGCATCCACAGAACAAAGTTCGTTTTTGAAGTCCGTGATTTATGGGTAGACTTCGCTGAAATTTTAGGTCAATTTAAAAACAAAAAATTACTGAATCTCGCCAGAAAGCTTGAGAATTTCATTTATAAAAAAGCGGATCTGATTGTTGTCGTCACTCACGGCTACAAAGATCGTCTGATAGACCTGGGTATTTCAGCAGATAAGATCATCGTCATTCCAAACGGAGTGAATCCAAATACCTTAAAACCTGTTATAAAAAGGAACGATGTGAAAAAGAAATACGGGATCGAAGATAAATTCCTCGTACTTTATACAGGCAATATTGGGGCAGCGCAAGGTCTTAAGACCATCATAACAGCTGCAGTAAAGCTGAAGGATGACCCTTCTGTCTGCTTTATGTTCATAGGTGAAGGTGTTGAAAAAGAAGCTTTAATGGAACAAGTGAAAGCAAATGGTTTAACCAACGTGCTCTTTCTGGACAGCAAAAGAAAAGAAGAATTGGCTTCCTACTACGACAGCGCTGATCTTGGCATTGTCAGTTTAAAAAAGCACCCATTATTCGAAATCACCATTCCATCCAAGGTGTTTGATTATATGGCGGTTTCACTGCCGGTACTGATCGGTGTTGAGGGTGAAGCCAGAGAGATCGTAGAGAAAAATCATGCCGGCTTCACATTTGAACCAGAGAATCCGGAAGACTTTATCCGTGCACTCAAGATCGCTCAAAGTCAGCCAGAGACACTTAAAGAAATGAAGAAAAACCTGCGTCACCATCTTCTTCAATCTTTTAATAGAGAAACACAGGCAGCAGAGCTTTCTCAAGCCCTGCACTGCTGCAATGAATCTCAAAGCATCAACCGCATAAAAAAAACGACCTGATTTTTGGATCAGGTCGTTTTTTTGATTTAAAAGAAACATAAAGCTTCGCGCTTTTCTTATTATACTTGGAACGGCACAGGCTTTTCATCACGCTTTTTGAAATAGTGCAGGATGGCTTCCACGATACGTCTGGAAGCTTCTCCGTCTCCATATGGATTAGAGGCTTTCGACATCTCTTCATAGCGTTCTTTATTGTTAAGCAGCTCGTATGCAAGCTTATAGATCGTTTCCTCATCTGTACCCGCTAGCTTCAATGTTCCTGCTTCAATCCCTTCAGGGCGCTCTGTTGTGTCCCGCAAGACAAGGACAGGCACTCCGAGAGATGGCGCTTCTTCCTGTACGCCGCCTGAATCTGTCAGGATAATATGAGCTTTAGAAGCAAAGTTATGGAAATCATAAACGCCAAGCGGTTCGATCAAATGAATTCTAGGATCATTGCCAAGGATTTCATCCGCAACTTCACGAACAGCCGGATTTAAATGGACAGGATAAACAACCTGCACATCATTATGCTCTGTGATCAGGCGCTTAATCGCACGGAACATGTTTCTCATTGGCTCTCCTAAGTTCTCGCGGCGGTGAGCGGTTAATAGAATCATGCGGTCAGATCCTACCTTCTCAAGCACCTCATGAGTATAGGAATCCTTAACAGTTGTTTTTAAAGCATCAATCGCGGTGTTGCCTGTTATGTAAATCGTCTCGCCTTTTTTATTTTCCTGAAGCAGATTGGCTTCCGCTTTGTCCGTTGGAGCGAAATGAAGATCTGCAATCACACCTGTAATTTGACGATTAACCTCTTCAGGGAACGGAGAGTATTTGTTCCATGTTCTGAGCCCTGCTTCTACATGCCCGACAGCAATTTGATTATAAAATGCAGCTAAGCTTGCAACAAACGTTGTCGTTGTATCGCCATGAACCAGTACAAGATCAGGCTTAACTTCCTTCATCACTTCATCTAAGCCTTCGAGCGCCTTTGTTGTTACACCTGTCAGCGTCTGGCGGTCCTTCATAATGTTCAGATCATGATCTGGAGTGACTTCAAATAATTCCAATACCTGATCAAGCATTTGACGATGCTGGGCAGTTACAGTAACGATTGAATCAATTTCATCCGGATACTTTTCAAGTTCAAGCACAAGCGGTGCCATTTTAATGGCTTCCGGTCTTGTACCGAAAATAGTCATGACTTTTAATTTGCGATCCATATATACGAAACTCCTTTTATAGTCCAATTTAGGCAGCTAGTCTCATTATATCATGTGCCTGAAAAAGAGTATTTTTCTTTATTATTAGAATTTCATTTCATTTTAATTAAATATTTATAAAAAAGATGTGGTGCTATAACCCCACATCCACTACGATAAATTGTCATACATCTGTATCAGCTTTTTACTTTCCGCATCCCAAGTTAAAACCTCTCTGGCAAGCAGGCAGTTTTGCTGATAGTAAGAATATTGATTCATAATCTCCAAAATGCCATTTACAATGCCTTCCGGCGTTTCCTCTGCCAGCACGCCGGTATTGTACTCGTCAATAATGACAGACTTGCCGGGATGATTGGAAGAAACAGCAGGAACGCCCGCCTGAAGGTATTCAAAAATTTTATTAGGTGTTGAATAATAATTGTTTTTAGAAACCTTCTCATACATCACAAGGCCGATGTCAGCCTTCGCTGTATAATGAATTAAATCCTCAGAAGATACCTGATCGTGAAAAAAGACCCGGTCTGACAGTCCAAGGGAATGAGTACGGCTAACAAGTTCTTCTTTCAAAATACCAGAACCAACCATCACAAGTTTAAAGGTTTCAGGAAGCTTAGCCATCGCATCAATGATCAATTCGAGTCCGCGGTACGGAGAGAATCCCCCTTGATAGAGCAGAATCGTATCTTCTTCCTTAAACCTATAATCCCAGTCAATTTGCTTATCCTGATTCAGGATATCCTTGTGAAAAAGAGGGATATTTTGAATGAGCACACATGGTTTTTCACCGTTTTTTTCAAACAGATAATCTCTCAGATAAGGATTCACAGTAATAAAATAATCTATCTTTTTAAAAAGCCGTTTTTCCATGCTGTACCCTACGATGCGGTCAAGCTGGTTACGCCCGGCCATCTCGTTGAAGATTTCATGTGAATCATAGATTAGTTTTGCAGAGAAATCATTTGAGAGCATGTGCCCCTGCCACAGCGTATTTAAATCATGACAATGAACGGCATCAATCGAGACATCTTTTAAATTCGCTTTGACCTTTTTATAAAACTCATAGTAGGCAAGGTAGTCTTTAGGTATTTTAACAATCGGCAGTCTGGCAGTGCGGACGATCAGCTTTTTTATTGCTGATTGTCGTGTTTGGCCGCCGGCGTTCCCTTTAGACATAGTAGCTTTCAGGCTTTTAACTGAAATGCCAATCCGAATCAAGTGAATGTTTTTATGTAAAAAAGGATCAGGCTCCTGGAATTCTCTGACGCAGGCTAAGTATACGGCATGTCCTGCATCAGCTAATGCCAAGGCCTCTCTTTTTACTCTCGCATCATAAGGAATATCCTTATACAGCAGCATGAGAATATTCATTATCTTGCCTTTTTCATAAACTCATCATATTCCTTGACGATCGGGCCTGTTTCGCCAACAGCCTTTTGCTCGCCAAGATGAATCCAGACAACACGGTCACAGATCGCTCTTACTAAGTTCGATGAGTGGGTTACAAGAATAACCGTTCTTTCTTGTTTGATTTTCTCCATAATCGCTTCACGGCATTTCATCTGAAAAGCCGTGTCGCCTACTCCTAAAACTTCATCGATGAGCAGAATCTCAGGATCTAGCGAAATAGCAGTAGCAAAAGCGAGTCTTGATTTCATTCCTGCAGAATACGTGCGGACAGGTTTATAGATAAAATCGCCAAGCTCGGAGAATTCTATAATGTCATCGATTTTTTCATCAATCGTTTTCTTTTTATGACCTAAAAGGAGGCCATTCAGATAGATATTCTCAATCCCAGGCAGCTCAGGCTGAAATCCCGCTCCCAATGAAAGAAGAACTGGATGCTCCTCGTCCATGATGCTGAATTCGCCTTTATCGGGAGAAATCAGGCCGCTGAGCAGCTTTAAGAGCGTACTTTTACCAGAACCGTTTCGGCCGATTACGCCAAGAACCTCGCCTTTTTTCACTTCGAAGTTCAGACCCTTCAGCGCCCAGAACCGGTCCTCTTTTTTATGAACACTGATTAGTTTTTTTAATGGTTTTTCTGTATGCTCCGGGTACGAAACCCAAAGATCTTTTACTTCAATTATATTTTCACTCAATTAAATCACCTTAGCATATTCTTTTTCATTTTTGTTCAGCAAGCGGATGCCTAAATATAAAACGGCCATTGAAAGAATGGTTAAGATAGCCAGCGGCATGAACTCTGGAGGTTTTCCATACACCAGAATGTCCCGATATGATTCTATAAAAGTCGTTAAAGGATTCAGATAAAGCAGCGGAATTAATTTTTCCGGAACGGTCTTCAATTCAAACAATACAGGGGACAGATACATCATAGTCCTTGTAATATACTGCATCATGTTTTTCACATCGCGGATAAAGACGCCAAGATGTGCCAAGAAAATCATAAGCCCCAACAAACAAAATGCATTCAGGACAAAGATGAGCGGGAAATACAGCACGTTCCAAGTAAAGTCGATACCGTAAATAGCCAAAAACAAAAAGAGAACGACTACACTTATCAAATATTTAATACAGTTAACAAGCAAGCGGACCAATATAAAAATAATTTTCGGTACATACACCTGCTGCAGAATATTCCCTTTGGAGGAGATGGAATTCGTTCCATCTACTAAAGCAGCAGTAAAAAATTTCAGAGGAATTAAACCAGTAAAGATGACGACTGGATAATCTGGCGTGCCTCTATCAAGTATGACAACAACTAATAAGTAGAAAATTGCCATATAAAAAATCGGATCAAGAATCCACCATAGAAAACCAAAATATGTCCTTGAGTTATTTGCTTTAAAGTCTGAAGTAGTCAAGTGATATATTAAGTCTTTATTGTTTTTTATGGTTTTTATTGTATCTAATAGCATAAGATGTTCTCCTAACTAGCAAAATGTTGCACCTTAATAATAATATACTTACTTAAATCACCTTTCAAGTTTTACTCCAAATTGTAAAAGGATTGACACGAATTAAAAACGTCTAATAGAAACCGGCTGTACTTTGCGGAAACCATTGTATGACAGATGCTGCTCTATTGCTCTGAATAATAACCCTCAGCAGGTTAAAACTTGAGATTGAGTAACCGCAGGAATGGTATATGCCTTTTAACAGCTGAAACTCTGTAATAGGGTAATCACGCAACTGCTCAAACGGCAAAATCAGGCAGCCGCAGAAAGCTCCTTTACATGCTAAACGTGTCCTTTTCCAGCGCATGACCAGAACCAGCAAAAATAGAATTCCCCTCTATTATCTGTCTAGATTACCCCTAAATTTCGCATCCCAAAACCTTACGGCAGAATAAAAAAAGACCATAAACGAATATGGTCCATTGTAGATTCAATTTTGACTTACTTTACAAATTTATAAAGGTTTCCGAAGTTGATATAAGTGATCTCTTCCGGGCACTCTTTTACAATGTTTTTCGTGTCAAAAATTCTCTTTGTTTTCATGCCTGCAAAGTCAGCAGCATCGACTGATTTGAATTCGTTGTGATCTGTCAGAACTAAAACAAGATCAGAATCGTTAACTGCTGCTTTAAGGTCTTTTTCTACCCAGTCTTTTTGAACATGCGGGTCGTAAGCGATCACTTCGTTTGCACCAGCCATTTTTAACTGCTGGTAGATATCCATTGCCGGACTTTCACGGATGTCGTCTACGTTTCCTTTATATGTCAGACCGAATACAGTGATTTTTTTATCGTCTAAGCCGCCAAGCATTTTAGATACGTTTTCTACAACAAATGAAGGCATAGAAACGTTGATATCACGTGCCTGATAGATAAGCTTCGCCTGTTCAGGAGCTTCAGCAACGATGAAATACGGATCAACAGCTAAGCAATGTCCGCCAACGCCCGGTCCAGGGTGATGAAGGTTTACACGCGGATGCTTGTTTGCCATTTCGATTACATCAAGTGCATTGATATCAAGCTCAGTACAGATTTTTACAAGCTCATTTGCAAGTGAAATGTTTACGTCACGGAATGTATTTTCCATAAGTTTGGACATTTCCGCTGTTTTAGCATCTGTTAAAATAAGCTCGCCTTCAACAAATGTGCTGTATACTTTTGCTCCGGCTTTTTTACAAGCTTCTGTCACACCGCCGATGATGCGGTTATTGTGAATTAATTCGTGCATAATTTGTCCAGGAAGCACGCGCTCTGGGCAATGTACTAAGAAGATATCTTCCCCGATCGTAAAGCCATGTTTTTCAAGCAGCGGCTTTACATGATCGTCCGTTGTACGCGGAGCGATTGTTGATTCAACAATAACCGTGTTGTTTTTTTCCAAGTAAGGAATCATCATTTCAACAGCACTTAAAACATATTTTAAATCTACAGATTTATATTGATCATCTTTATTTGGAGTTGGAACAGCAATAATGAATACATCTGCTTTTTCAGGCTTCGTTGCTGCCTTGAATTTGCCAGATGCCATAACCTCTTCTAATGCATCCTGCAGACCAGGCTCTTCGATATGAATTTTGCCCTGGTTTAATGAATCAACAACTTGCTGCTGAACATCTACACCAAGCACGTCTACGCCATGCTTTGCAAACATTATAGAAGTTGGCAGTCCAATATAACCAAGACCAAGTGTTGCGATCTTCATGTGAATTCTCCTCCAGTTGATTGTTCAAAAAATTTCTCTCATACAACAGTACAGCTTTGAAAACAGCATGTCAATGATTTGAGTTACGGCTGCTCTAAGAGAACTTTCTCATTTTTCGTTTCTGTTATTTCTTTAAGTTCTGCCTGAATCATTTTGTTTTTTCCGCATTGATACCTGACGATATGTGCAGCTTCTTCGGATTTTTGCAAAAAGGCTTTCGGGTGATAATAAAGGTATTCAATGGCTTCGGCAAGACCCTTATAGTCCTCGCTTTCAGCTAAAAATCCGCAAGAATCATCTATGAATTCAGGAATGGCATATACACCGGATGTTACAGGCACCAATCCGCTCGACATCGCCTCTCCAAGGGAAACACCTTGAGAGTCCATTCTCGACGGGCTTAAAAAGATGCCATGTGACTTATGCTGTTCAGCTATATCCTGCTGAGATAAGAAATAGTTATGAAGATGAACATTCGGAATGTCTCTGATTGGCTCAACCACTTCATTAAACAACGGTCCCTGACCGTAGATGTCAAAGGTAAGATCATTAAAAAACGGCTTGTCTTTTAACTCAAGAATGGCTTTTACGGTCAAATCATTCGCATACGTCCTTGAAGCAAACGGCCTGATGGTTAAAATCCGCATTCTTTGCTCTTCTGGTTTCTCTACATAATTAAACAATTCATCATCAATTGCATTGTGGATGATGCTGTAGTTTTTAATGATCGTATTTGTATCTTTTTCAGCAACATTTTCTTTGTACCATTTTGAGACGAAGATGAATTTAATATCGTCATCTTTTGCCGTATAAAGATCCGCCATAAAGTCAAGCTGCTCCTGGTTCCTTTTCGCATACTCAAGGCTTTTGCGTATTTCTTTGGTGCTTTGGTAGAAATTAAACCAGCGGCGGTACCATTTTGTTGTTTCGAACCCGTGAACCCAGATAAGTTTCGGAGTATAACGGGCTTTTGACTTTCTGACAGCTCTGTACATTCTTTCATTTATGAAGTGAAATAATACTTTCTTGTAGGGCTTTGCATTTAAAAGGTTCGTAAGCGCATCTTCCCCGCCTATAAAGACAGGTACACCATCATATACATAATGAGCAATGCTTGCAGGTGACGTATTCAGCCGGTAAATGGCTGCATTAATTCCGTTCTCTTTATACGCAAGCACCCGTTTATGCACGAACATATTTTGGTAGTACGTGTTCTTTTCAGGATAAACATTTGTCACAATCAGGTAATCCGCCTCAGGATATCTCAAAAACAATTCCTTCTGGCTTTCTTCAGTCGGAACATTGTAGGCAGAAACAGAAAAATCCGTAATCACCGCTTCTCCGGTTCCTGAAAGCCTAAGCCCTAATGAATAGCTGGCTACATTTTTCGGAAAGCTCAGGTTCATTTCACTGCCTAATGGATTGTACTGAACATACACCTTATTGTTATCTTTGTCATAACCGACGATAACCTGCTGAACCTGCACGCCGCTGTACGTTTTTCCGTCTATTTTAGCAATATACGTGTACTCAGCGTTCAAGCTGCGGTCAACTTTATTACTTTTATTGTAGTAAAGGATGATCGGATTGGCGTCTTTCTTAAGCTGAGTGATCTTAATATCCAGACGGTCACTGCCCTCTATCTGTACATCAAAGCTTGACGTTGTTTTTTTGGGCCATTTATCAAAAAAGGAATCCGTTTTAACCGGCTCTTTTGTTATCAAGACTGTCCCCTCCCGTCCTCAAATAAAAAATTTGAGACTTACCTCTATTTTCTGCGTTTCAGTTCCCAATATTTCAATTGTAATTTTCCAAGTTTGGAATTTTGCAGTCTTGTCAATTTCGTTCTGAGCTCATTTATTGTCCGGTCTTTTTCTTCTAAAAGCTTTTTCTGCTCTTCCTGACCTGCTGAAATCGACTCAATGGATAGACCAGCTGCCTTTAATCCTGCAGCTTCCTGTTTTTTGATGAGCTGACCCAGGTTTTCGCGGGATTCAATGTCATCGGCAATTGCTGCAAGAATTTCCTTGAATTCCTTTTCCATTTCCTTCTTATCTTGAATCAGACGGTCTGCTAATTGGCTCAAACGTTCACATTCGTCTTTATCTGTGCCCGTCATCTGATGATTCGCTGTCTCCATCGTTTTCATCCAGCTCCTTTCAAAAACAACCCCGGTCTTAGGCACTATATTGCTGACTTCATTGTCAGCTGCGCCTGGGAAATTTTTTTGAAACCATTTTTTCAAAAACGCCTGCAGCTGCTTTCGCATCGTCAAGAGGTGATAAGTAGGTAATGCCGTCACTTTGGCCTAAAATACTTCCTTCTTCATACACACCCCAAATATCAGTGCCGCTGCCTTTATAATCACTAAGTTTTGAAGGCAGGTAAGGATTTATAGGCTTATTGTCTTTCGTAGTTGAGTCATTAACAACTAAGCAGTCAAATTTTGTGCACAGATTCAGGAACGTATAGAAGTCGACAAAGCCATTGACAATAATGGAATCTTCAAGCGGATCATCTTTTAGCTGATCCTCGAGATCTGTCGGTTTAGCGGTAAATACATGGATAAGCACTTTGCGCTGTGTATCCTCATTCGCTTCTTTTAACCCTGAGAACAGATCGTTCAAGTTTCTCTTGCTGTAAAAATTACCGAAATAGGCAACATTTACATGGTCATCCGAAAGCAGAGGATAATTAAACTCTTCCATATGATAATAACGTTCAGGCAGTGTCGGATGCGGCTCTATGACAGCTTTTTGCTTAATGATTGACTTGATTTCCTCAATCGGGAACATGTCCATCATATATTGGAACTGATTTTTGTTGGTGAAAATTAATTCATCCGCAAAGATATACGGAAGATATTCACACCATACGAACAAACTGCTGTCGTTTGGTGAAGGGTATCCCGCTTTCTTCACATCTGCTTCCAGCTGTTTTAGATACCCCTGATCTGTGATATCAACAAGGCGTTTCTTCGCTTCAATGTCATAGATCAAAGGATCTGAAAACTCAGCAATCCACTTCGTTTGCGGATATTTCTTTTTGTATTCATACGCTAAAAAGTGGGAGGCAGCCCACATTGCACGGCTGAACACCTGCTTATGAACACCATTTTTCTCAACCAATTCGTCTGCGCCTTTCATGCCCATGTCTACAAACGTTTTTATATGGGCCCAGTGAGAAAAGCTTGAAGGTGAGTTGATTGCAAGCCTAGTATGAATTAAATCATCCACCATTTGGTTCAATGATGTATTTCTTGTGCGGACTTTGTCCATTGTATTATAGATAACATCAGATACCTTGCCTGCTTCCCTCATACGTTTCGCCATAACGTTTCCGGCTGTGTCGTTATAAGGCGGGAAGCAATAAGAAACGACCAATTGTTCTACCTTATCCTTGTTAAGCAGATGGTACGGGAAGTAAGTTAGTCTTTTGGATGAAACTTCTTCAATAATCCGGTCGTATTCATCCTTATGCTGTTCATAGTATTTTACAATGAACGAACTTTGTGCGTTTATTTTCCGCTCGACAAAATCGCGTTTTCCATGAGAAATATCAGGAATCTGCAGAAGTTCATTCAGTTTCGCAATACAAGCGGCACGCTGTCTCACATTAAAGTCAAACGTCATAGCTTGTCTGGAAATAGAGTTTTCTCTAAGCGTTCTGTAATAAACTGCCTTTTTGGTTATTGGCGCTACAACAAATTCCAAGTCATTTTTAATAAGAAGCTCCGAGAAGAATACAACGTCTTCTCCGCTTTGCAGACTTTCATCAAACTTGTACTTTTGTACATATAAAGTCGGAATCAGCTTACATGCGTTGATGGTTAAGACGGTATGAAGCTTCATGTAGGGACTTTGCTTGCTGATAACCGATTTTAAAATCTGGCGATTAATTGGATTGGAGGATTGTACATTCCCGTCTGGCTCAACGTTAAAAATTTGAGAAATCACCACGGAATTCGGCTTTGCCTGCTTGTACATTTCTTCTAGAAAATTCTCTGACAGATAATCGTCGTCATCAAGGAATGTGCAGTATTCACGTGAAGCAAGTGAAATTCCTTTGTTTCTTGCGATTGATGCTCCTGCTTCATCCATTGCAATGACTCGGATGTTTGTCAGGTTTCTTTCAGAAATCAGCTGATTGATCAGGTCTTCCGTGCGGTCTTTTTCTCCGTTGATAACAACAATGACTTCAAATAATGCAGCATCAAGGGTCTGATCAGCAAGGGATTTTAAGCATTTAACAATGACATTTTCACCTTTGTAGGTAGGCAAAATAATGCTGATTCCTTTATCATAAAGAGGCTTGTCATTTTTTCGGACATGTTCCTTTTCAATGTCATACCCCATTTTCATAGCTCGTGTTAGTCGGACTTTCTCTAAACGTTTGAGTATTTCCACTTTAAGCATTATTTCTTACCTCTTCCGGCTATTTTTTTCTTTAATTCCCAATATTTTAATTGAACTCTGCCAAATCGGGATTTTCTCAGAACATTATAGCGATGCTCCAGATTCGTTACTTTTCTGTTCAGATCTTCAATTTTGTTTGAATAGGCCAGTGCAGCTCTCAATGCTTCTTCTTCACGATTAAGCACCTCGACCGTTTCAATTTGCAGCTGACGGATGTATTCATCCTTTTCAGCTATCTGCCTATTCAGCTCTTCGTATAACACTTCTATTTTTTCAGATGATTTTTTCACTTTTTCTAATTCTTTTAGTTCTTTTTCATTTTTCGCAGCTTGACCAGCAAGCGTTCCGATGCGCTGCATATAATCTCTTTCCAGCCAATAAAAACCCTGCTCTAATTGCTTCGTGTTTTCTGCTGTATAAAAAGATTGATTATTTTCTTGAACAGCTGTGCAAATTACACCTGTCCACCTTCCCAAATACTCAAAGGATTCAATTTTGAAATGAGCACCTAATTGTTCAGCTAATAATGAGTAATAATAAGTACGTTTATGATCTATAAAATCATTAATGCCAAAAGGAACGGTTACGATTAATCTTCCGCCCGGCTTTAAATGTGACACCGTTTTCTTCAAAAAAGAATCTGGGTCACTGATATGTTCTAGAACTTCTGTAAGTAAAATCGTATCGTAATTAGTGTCTATATCTTGGTCTGTCATAAAGTTAGAAACTTTAAATGAAACGGAGGCTTGTACAGACGGATGTTCTTTACCAAGCTCTGTTTTTGCATATTCTACTGACTCATGAGAGATATCGATTCCATCTACTTTTTTGCCTTCCCGACCTAATAGTATGGCATTTATACCCTGTGAGCAACCAATATCAAGCACTTTGCTGCCTAAGACATGTGTAACAATCCAATTTATGCGCTCTCTTGTTTTCTTGCTGAAATCTGTTCCTAAAGCTCCATAATATGCTTCATTAACACGATCTATAATAAGTTTACTCAAAGAAACTCCTCCAATTAGCTATGTGAAATGGCAATGACGTAATTTCTATTCTCTTTAATTGTAGTTTTTGCAGAATTATTCTATGTATTCTGTAAGGCCCTACTTATTATATCGAAAAGTGTCTTTCGTTAACAACCATAAAAAAAGCCCGCAATCAAAAACGAAGATTGCAGGCTTAAGGTATTAGTTATTTTTCTTCCATTGATAGAAGTCGTTAATTCCCTGTGCAATAGCCTCAGCTGCTCCATCCTTGCCATCGTTTGTTTTAAAGATAGAAGCATCATTTTTATTCGAAATGAAGCCCATTTCAATCAGGACAGATCTCGTATAATTTTTATCAATGACATAAAAAGCTTCTTCCTTTATTCCACGATTTCTCGTATCTAACGCCTTAACCAATCTTGACTGGATAAAGACTGCAAGCTTTGCACTGTCCGCTTTTTCTTTATCCGTCATGGATGCCGTACTAAAGCTTGAGCTGCCGTTTGTTGCAAAAGTTTCCGTTCCATTGGCCGAGGGAGCTGTGCTTGAATTCATATGAATGCTGACAAATACGCCGGCGCTTTTGCTGTATGAGAAATCGGTGCGTTCATTTAAAGAAAGGTAAGTGTCATCTGTTCGGGTCATATGAACGTCGTAGCCCAGTTTCTTAAGCTTATCCGCTGTTAGCTTTCCGACTGCAAGGGTAATATCTTTTTCCTGCAGGCCATTCCCGATAGCTCCCGGATCTTTTCCTCCGTGACCAGGATCAAGAACAATCACTTTATTCAGCTCTGTTTCTTTAGCTATAGGCTCGAGGGTTAGATATTTGGCTGAGACATATCCTGTTTTCCCATTATAAATAACCGATGCCCAATCATCCTTAAGCTCTGAGGGATTCAGCACTTTAACTTCTTTTCCTTGCGGGATTGTCAGGATGATGGAAGAGCTTGTACTTTTTTGAGAGCGAAGACTCAAGTTCTCGCGTACATAGTACTTTAGTTCCTCGGGTGTAATTTCTTCTGCAGCAACTGGCTTATTTACAATATCTGATGATTTTAAATATCCTGTCTTGCCATTGTAATCGGCTTCAGCCCATCCATTTGAAATGCCGCCCTGTCTGATTTTCATTTGACCATTTCTTGTCAAGTTAGCAAGTACTGAAGAAGCTGTGCTTTTCGAACTGTAAATGCTAGTGTTTTTATTTGCGTAATAAGTGAAATATTTAGGCTTACTGGAGATGCTGCTGTATGGTGCATACCCTTTAACTCCATTGTATTCGATTCTGCTCCAGCCTTTGATGACACTGCCTTGTTTAACTTTCACAACAGAACCTGGCGCAATTTTCGTCTTTGGTGTTTTTGTATTTCTCTCATTATATAAAGTGAAATCTTTAACGGCATAGTATGTAAAGAATACTGGCTGTGCTGATGTCAGTTTTGAGTAATCAGCATAATACTTTGTTCCTTTATGATGGATTTCCACCCAGCCATTCAGAACCGTTCCTTTAGCAACCTTAATGACAGCATCCTCTGCAATTGAACCGTATCTTTTCGACTGAGTCCCTCTTCCTCCGTAAAAACTCACAGGTTCCTTGGTGTAATAGTTAAAGTAAACTGGCTGTGAAGGCTTTTTATTCGTAATATCCTCAGCCTTTGCATACATGGTTCTTCCGCTTAGCTGAATTTCCGCCCAACCGCCTTTTATTCCGCCTTTTTTTACTTTAAAGGCTGTTTGAAATTCGACTCTTCCGGCTTTTGGGAAGCGGTCTCCAGGGCCGGTCCAAGATTCAAACTCATTTTTTGCATAGTATGTAAATTGAACAGTTGAGGCTTCTGCTTTTTGAGGCGTCCAAAATTCAATCATTCCTGCAGCAAGTAAAAAAACGGCAATCACACTGGTTAAAAGCTTTTTCATTCAATTATTTCCTCCCGGATGTTTGTAAACTGGCACAACTGCCCGGGACTTTCCGCACAGCCTGCTCAGCTTATATATCGAGTGAATCCGGGAAATCTTTAGGGTTATTTAGAAAAAAATGTATGGATGTTAATTTGGAGATAGTTGAAAAAAGAAAGTAAAGTGATGCAATCGGCCAGTATTTCATTTGGTACAGCAAGTAAAAAAGCTATTCCAGCAAGTATTTTTCCGATTTTGGACAGTATCTGGAGGTTTGGGAGAAAAAAATAGAAAAAAGCTGTCCTCAAGTGTGATTCAACACATAAGAACAGCCCTCTTTAGTTCGTTTTGATCATCTCTTTGCGTCCGACGGATACATAGGTCATCCATTCAGGAATATCTCTCAGCCGATAGATGTTTCTTCCATCAATCAGGATTGGGGTGCTCATTTTTTCCTTATAGATGTTCATAGGAACCGTGCAGACTTCATCCCACTCGGTCACAATAAAAGCAGCGTCCGCATTCGTGATTGCTTCAGCAAGATTGTCACTATATGTGATTGATTCCTTTAAAACCTTCCGAGCTTCATTCAGAGCTATCGGATCATACCCTGTCACGACCGCACCTTCCTTAACCAGCTCCTTCGCAATCACAAGCGAAGCAGCTTCTCTGACATCATCTGTATTAGGTTTGAAGGCTAAACCAAGAAGAGCGATTTTTTTACCTTCAAGAGAACCTAAATGCTTTTTGGCAGACTCGATTAATTTTAACGGCTGGCGATTGTTTACGGTAATGACTGAATTCAGCAGATCAAACTTATGCTGCACGTTGCCCGCTAACTGGACGAGCGCTTTCGTATCTTTTGGAAAACATGAGCCGCCATATCCGATTCCGGCCTTTAAAAATTGTGATCCAATTCTGGCGTCTTTGCCAATGCCTTCTGCCACATCTTCAATGTCCGCACCTAATTTTTCGCAGATGTTGGCAATTTCATTGATAAAGCTGATTTTTGTAGCCAAAAACGCATTTGCCGCATATTTAATCATTTCAGCGCTTCTTATATCCGTCCGTACTACAGGAATACCAAGCGGTTTATAGATTTCTTCAAGCGTATCCCCAGCAAAAACCGAGCGTGATCCAATGACGATGCGATCTCCGTGAAAAGTATCATGGATAGCAGACCCTTCTCTGAGAAATTCAGGATTAGAAGCGACTTCCGCATGGATCGATGGCGGCTTATGCTGATTAACAATCTCAAGAATATGTTCATTCGTGCCGACGGGAACAGTGCTCTTAACAACGATAATCACATCGTTTTGAATCTGTTCAGCGATTTGAACAGCAGCCGCTTCAACATAAGTCAAATTAGCAGAACCATCCTCATTTTCAGGCGTCCCGACAGCGATGAAGATGATTTCGCTCTCCCCATACGCAGAGCTTGAATCTGCTGTAAAAGCCAACCTTCCTGTTTGAACGTTTTTCTTCATTAATTCCTCTAGACCCGGTTCATAAATAGGAGACACTCCATTATTCAGCAGTGCGACTTTTTTAACATCGATATCCACACACGTTACCTTATGGCCGATCTCAGCTAAGCATACACCCGTGACCAGCCCGACGTATCCAGTTCCAGCAACTGATATTCTCACTGCATAATCCCCTGACCTCTCTCTAACTATTTGCCACTTTATTTTTTATGTACTGCAGAATATCTTCTCTCAGCTCATCGTTATCCATGGCAAAATCAATTGTCGCCTGAATAAAGCCAAGCTTGTCTCCGACATCATATCTTTTGCCGATGAAATGATATGCCGTTACCTCTTCTTTATGGGCAAGCTCTTTTAAAGCATCTGTTAATTGAATTTCTCCGCCCGAACCAGGTTTAAGCATTGCGAGAATATCAAAAATTTCTGGACGCAGGATATATCGTCCTAAAATAGCTGTATTAGACGGGGCATCTTCCCGTTTTGGCTTCTCTACTAAATCTTTCACTTTATAAACATTGTCAGCCTTTTTTTCTTGTTGATCATAGCTTACAATTCCATACTTCGAAACATCTTCAGGCTTCACATTCTGCACTCCGATTACCGTGCTTTGAAATCGATCATAAACATCAATTAACTGCTTTAAGCAAGGAACGTCAGACTGAACAATGTCGTCTCCAAGCATAACAGCGAAAGGTTCATTGCCGATGAATCTTCTGGCGCAATAAATGGCATGCCCAAGACCAAGAGGCTCTTTTTGACGAATGTAATGTATGTTGGCAAGCTCTGAAATGCCCTGGACCTTGCTGAGCAAATCCCATTTCTCTTTTTTAATTAGGGTCTCTTCAAGTTCATAGGATTTATCAAAATGATCTTCAATCGCCCTTTTTCCTCGTCCTGAAACAATTAAGATATCTTCAATTCCGGAAGCAACCGCTTCTTCAATGATGTATTGAATGGTAGGTTTATCAACTATAGGAAGCATTTCTTTAGGCTGGGCCTTCGTAGCAGGCAAAAACCTTGTTCCCAAACCCGCAGCCGGTATGATCGCTTTTTTTACATGCATGTGTCTACCCCCTGATTATGTCAAAAGTCTCTCTCCTTATATTACAACATTTATACAAGTTATTCCTTTAACGTTTTTTAAATGTTTGGTAAACACAAAAAGCATCAGATAATTGTCCGGCAGATCAGTCCGGGTTTGTTTCGGATAATGAGATTGGCCTTCTGATAGGAAGATCCCGGTTCCGTTCCGGATAGTTAGATAGCATTTCGTATAGTATGAAAGATTTGAGCTAGGCCTCAACATTGTTAAAAAACGGCATCATTTCTGAAAGAATAAAAAAAACTGACTCCTAATACGCTTTTCAACGATTTTAGGGCCAGTTTTTATTAATAACTTTTATTGAAGAAACCAGTTTTGCAGACTGCTGCGAGTTTGCTCTGAGATGGCTCCTTTTCCGCCAAGGTAATGAATATGCGGAATGAATGTCATGTGATCATAAATGTAACTTGCGACAGGCACTGGAACTGTATCTTTTTCCACTAGAATTATTGGTGCGCGATTATTCGCTGCGAGTACGGATCCAGGAAGTGCGTCAATAAATTCTGTACCTCTTGCAAAGAAGACTTTGCGATTGTCCAGATTGTATTTCTTCACGATATTCACGCTGGTTTCGTAGCGGTTTTTTCCGTAAACGCGATCAACATTGCCTGGACCTACTAAAGCCTCAAGCTGTGTTTGAACGCTTGCTGAGACTGCTGTCTCGCCGCCGACAATCGTTACTTTGCGTACACCGCTGCCTCTTATAAAATCCGTTACTGCTTTTGGAACAGCAGAAGTTTTTGTGTAAAGAATCGGCATCTGTTCAGCAGCTGCATACGATGCAATCGATAAAGCATCCGGTGAGTCACTGCTGTCGGATGTGATAAAGATCGAGCCTGAGTGGCCTGCTTGTTTTGCCACAGCAGCTGCCGTATCATACCGTGTTGAACCGCTGATGCGGTGAACATTTGCAGCGATTGCCTTAAGTTCGGCTTCAACTGCGTCCGAGATAGCTGATTTGCCGCCAAGAATATAGATGGATGCAGGATTCAGATTCGCTAATGTTTTTTTAACTGACTCAGATAATTGATTAGGATTTGATAATAACAGTGGTGCGTTGTATTTCTTTGCAAGGACGCTTCCCGTTAATGCATCTACCGGGTTGTCTCCTCTGCCGATAAAGACCGTGTTTGCAGATGACCAGCCGAACTCGGCAATGGCTGCACTTGTTTCATAGCGATCTTCGCCTTCAATTTCTTCAACGGCTTGATCGATATAATTATCATAGTTTGTGCCAGGGTAATAGAAATTGGTGATTTCCATGTAGTTTTGGTTTTGATCGGACATTACCTTTGCGCCGTACTGGCTCATTCCGACTCCATGGCCAAACCCTCGGCCATTAAACGTATAGACACCTTTTTCATATGTCAGCGAATCAATCAGATGACTTTTGAAATCCACAGTGCCGAACATAGAGCGAAGGGTAGAGACGTTAACGTTTGTACCTTCTTTAACGACGGTTTCAATCTTGCCGTCTTTCATTTGATAGGTGCCATTTGCATTTTTGACATAAAATTCAATGCGGTAGCTTCCTGTTTTACGTCGATCTCCGCTTGTTTTTTCATTAGAAACAGCAAGCTTCGTCACTTTAACAATTTTGAGGTCTTTGCCAGTGAAGTTTTTGTCTGTTTTTAACCAAGTCTTAATATTGTTTGAATACTTTGCGTCTTTTTCTTTGACCGTTCCCCACCAATAGCCTGGCTTTGTTAAATCAAGCAATGCCGGGTCAATTTGTGATTCGTTCATTCTGATTGTCCAGCTTACTCTAGGATCATACGGATCATTTTTTGCAGGGAAATAAGAAAGCGGTGTTCCGCTCGTCCATACATTTGCATTATTTTCTGTTTTTCCGCCGTTGCTTGAACTGTACAGTGCGTCAATCAAGCTCCCATTTATCTTCAGAACTTGGCCTTTTGTGCGGTTTACCGCTTCATTCGTATTGTTATAAAGGGAAGATGTCCAAATATACCCTTCATATTTTTGAAAGCTCACCGTATCATCAATCGTTTGGTTCATTCTTTTTAATGCGTACGTTCTAGCTGTTACAGTTTGAGCTTTTAATGCCTCAACAGACCAGCTTGCAGGCATTTCGCCCGGTACAACCCCTTTTAAATAATCTTCAAGAGGCAGCTCATTTTCCGGTCGGACATATTGACTGTTTTCAACCTTGAATTTCATCGTGCCTAAATAAGAACGGCCATTGATCTTCATATAATTTCCTGTACCGTATTTTGCAGGCATAAACGCTGCAGAACTGTTTAGAGTCTTTTTCTTAACGCTGCCATTATACAAGACCAATGCGCCATTTTCATTTTTGACTTTATAGGTATTGCCTTCTTTTAATTTAAAATCATTTTCTCCGGACAAATAGTATTCACCTTCAACCAATACCGTCACTTCCTTGGCATTGCCGACATAGTGTTTGAGATTAACAGACACTTCTGAAGGATTACTATTAGCAGCAAACGCATTTTCTTCCGCAAACAAAAAGAATAGAGTTAATGCAACAATTGACATAAAAGCCTTATTCAAAAGTAGTTCCTCCGCTATGATAGATTGAGAGCTTCTAGCATTAGCAGTTTATTCCACAGAAGACAAACTTGACTCACCCTTGTACCCATTTTCTCCGGTAAGTTCGAAATCTTCTTTTACGAGTCCGAGTTTAGGAGCATAATATCTTGTGAAAATGGTTTCCTCGTCTACTACTTCATTTGATATTTTCTGAATGACGAAAACATTTTTCAGTTTTCCGTAATCTGTTTCAACTGCAGCTGATTTTTCAAGCAGTTTCCAATCCGCACCATCGCCCAGCAGCTTTTCATTCATATTCGGTTCAAATGAATCCAGCAGACTGACAGAATGATCCTGCAGATCACGCTCCTCATATACGAGGGTAATTTCGGAACCTGTCCATTTAAAAATTTGAGTGGTTGTTGAGTCACCCAATGTCAGTGCAATTTGAACAAACTCTTCATTAGCTGCCACTACATTTTCTGTGAGTAAAACGACACCGCCTTCTTTAAATTGTTTTTTTGCTCCCGTCTCAGGACGATATTCCAAAAATGGACCTGCCGTACTTTGTTCACTCTCCATTTTTTTATCGGTATTTTCTGGAGATTCTTTAGGCTTTTCCGTTTTTTCTTCTGAACTTACTTCTGTTTCACCTTTTGAATTCTGATCATTTTCTTCTGCCTTTTCTTGATCAGGTTCTTCTTTTGACGATGTTTGAGTTTGATCAGACTCTTTATTAACTGGTTCTTCTTTATCAATAGGTTCAGTCACTGAAGCTTTCTTCTCTTTCTGCTCCTCTTGCTTTCCTGCCTCTTCTTCACTTGCTGCACATCCTGCTAAAAATAAGAGAATTAGAGAAAAAACAGACAGCATTTTTTTCATTTTAATCATCCTTAACTTAAGAAAGATTCGGGCTTATGTGGGCCCGAATCAATCTGAATTATCTTACTCTGTTGAAAATCTCGCCTGTTATCACATCAGGTACAGCTCCGCCGATAAGCGTAACTTCCTTCATATGATGCTTGCCGCCATATTCCATGATGTATGTTTCCAGGGATTTGTTAAACGTTGAACCTGCCAGGATCAGCGGTGCCTTTGTCACTAATGATAAAGGTGCTGCTGTTAATGCATCCGGGAAGTTTGCTCCGGTTGATACTAAAATAGAATCTGAGTTTAGATATGGATCAAAACGCCACAGTACTTTTGCAAGTGTTTCATAGCGGTCTTTACCAGCTAAACGTGCATAGCTTGCTGGAGCTGCATTTTTTACCTGAGTATCAATATTTGAAGTGAGAACGCTATTTCCTCCAAGAATAAGAGCCTGCTTGCCTTTAAGTTTCACTCTTGCCTCACTTGAAAGACTATTTGTATCGGACAGCATAATGGCCCAGTTTTTCTGAGCAGCTATAGGCGCTGCGCCAAGAGCATCCGCATAGTTTCGTCCTGATGTGACAAAGTAGCCATCTACATTTCCGATTTGATTTAGAATAAGCTGATTTGTCTCGAAACGATTCGCTCCGCTTACTCTTTCAACCGTCAGATGCATTGATTGAAGCTGTGCGGCAATACCTTTAGAGACGGCACCCTCACCGCCAATGATGATCGCTTTTTTTGCTTTTAGACGGGTGATTTCATTTGTTATGTAAGAATCCATTCCAGTTCCTTTTACTAAAAGGATTGGCGCTGCCCCGTGCTTTCTTGATAGGGGACCTGCTGATAATGCATCAGCATATCCTGTGCCTGTTGCAATAATGATGGTTTTATCCGGTTTACTGTCTGCAAAACCTGCAGGATACATTTTCTTAGAAACATTGATTGCTGTTTGATAACGATCTGCACCAACTAATTTCGTTAATGGCAGCTTTCTTGTAACTTTATCGTTTGCGATATTTGTGAATACTACTTCACCTGAAATATTATTTACAACTCTCGCATTTGGCGCATTTTTTCCTGCAATGTAACGTGCGTGCTCAAAATCGACGTAGCCTGCTTTCTTTGCACCATTTACATAGAGATCATATTTTTTAGGCAGGAAGTTCGACCAAAGGGTAAAGCCGTTGCTTTTATAGACTAGTCTCGTATTCCTGTAGCGTTGTGCAAAAGCCATAGCTTCGCTTGATGTATAGAACTCTCCTAATTTTCCATTCGTTCTGTGGTGCACTTCATATAGAGTGCTTGTTTTATAGATATCTTTTTGAGCATACTTATCAAACACTCTGACTGGTTTCGTCTGTTTTTTGGCAAATTGCAGCGCCTGATCCTTCGATTTCGTCGTTAATAATTTATGATTGCCGGAATCGTATACTTCATAGACTTTAAAGTAATTCACGACGGACGAAGCGATGGCTTGAGCTGCCTTATTTTGAAAATCTGACGTTTTAATTCGTGCTTCTTCTTCACGATTGGTCATGTAGCCCATTTCCACCAAGACAGCAGGCATTTGTGCATTGCGGATGACATAGAAGCTTTGATCATCGGCAATTCCTCTGTCGATTGAACCTAATTTAGCTAAAACAGCCGGATGAATTTCACCTGCTAAACGCTGATTATCTGCTAAGTATCTGATTTGCAGGGGATCGTGAGGATATTCTTCCTTAGCGTGGTCTACGCCATTATAAAAGTAGGTTTCGTATCCTTTTACGTAGGGGTTGCTTGGATGAGCATTATGGTGAATGGAAATAAATACGCTGTTATCATTATTTCCTTTTGCAAAACTGTTCGCCTTTTGCATTCTGAGATCGAAGTCACCGCCATCTGTACTACCGTCCGCTTTCTTCAAATATGGTGCAAATTCCATATCCGTATCTCTTGTTAAATAAACTTTAATGCCGCTAGTTATAAGGTAATCTCTCACTTTTTGCGACACAATCAGATTGGCTTTTTTCTCGCAAAAACCAGTCGTGTTCCCAGTTAAACCGCATGTACCGCTGAATTTCCCTCCATGACCAGGATCAATAACAAGGACTTTTTCAGCAAAACCCGTATTCGGGGCAAATAAGAGCATTAAAAATAGAAAGACGCCCAGTGCCCATGACTTGCTGCTTTTCATCATTCACTCTCCTTTTTCTACAATTTTCGCTACTACTCTCCTATTATAGCACCCGCAATCTCTCATTCTTATAAGATTATGTCCATTAACGCTAATTAGGCATTAAGGCATTAGAGGACATAGATCTTTTGTCAGATAAGCAAAAAGAAGCTGCCGAGCCAATAAGCCCAGCAGCTGGAAGGTAATTGAATTTTTTATTGGATCAATTTATGAATCTCAGTAAGGACCTCATCAGATACAGCCCCTTTTCCTCCAAACACTTTCACTTGTCCAATTTCATTGCCTCCGAAGAAATTTTTAACTTCTGAAGATAAGGTTTTGCCAACAAGGATTACTCCGCTTTCATGCTTAGCAGCTAATCCTGCTCCCGCCAATGCATCTGCAAAGTTTTGCCCAGTTGCGGCATATACCACATCTAATGATGGCTCAAAGTAATCTGCAAGCGCTACGCTTGTTGCATAGCGGTCTTTTCCATACACTCTTTCAGCATCTGGAAGTTTTTTATACACACTGTCAGACAGAGCCACTTGGCCTCCGACTACCAATGTATGTTCAACTCCCAGTTCTTCAAGAACCTTACTTGATGCAGCAGGAAGTTTATCTTTTTGAGACAATACGATCGGCATACCGTACTGACCTGCATAAGAAGCAACAGCCAGAGCATCTGCAAAGCTTGTTCCGTTTACAACAACTGCATCTTCTGAACCATCCGGAGCGACTTCTTTAGCAATTGCTGCGGCAGTTGCCCATCGGTCTTTACCGAAGATGCGGTCTACTTCAAGACCCATATTTTCTAATTGATCTTCTACTTTTACAGAAACAGCGCTTGTTCCGCCAAGGATCACAACTGTTTCTGCACCCAGCCTTTCAAGCTCAGCTTTTGCAGCTCCTGATAACCCTTTTGAATCTGTTAATAATATTGGAGCATCATATTGAGCTGCAAGCGGTACACCTGCCAATGCATCAGCAAATTCCTGTCCTTTTGCAAGGAAGACAAGCTCAGAGCTTTCCCAGCCTTCAGAGCTGATGGCTGCTGCTGTTTCATAGCGGTTTTCTCCGCTGATGCGGCTAACTTTATCATCTCCGCGGTATACTTTTACTTCTTTAACTGTTTTGTGGCCAGCTAAGTCAGTCGCTTCTACCATGAATGTGTTTTCACCCGGCTGAAGCGCAACTTCTGTCTTGATTTCTTTCTCAATGCCTCGCATTTCATATGGCTCTCTCAGCATGTTGTAGAAGACCTCGTCCCCGTCAACAGCCACCCGAAGCTCATCAAAATTATCCGAAACATTTGTTGTAATTGTTGCTTTTTCTGCAGCAGCACTTACACTTGCAGGTGCACTTACAGATAGCTCAGGTGCAGTTGTGTCAACGAAGAATTGCTTTAAGAAAGAAATTTCGTTGCCTGCTTCATCTGAACCTGCAATTCTGATTTTATGGAATCCATCTTCTAGTGTAAGAGTCGTTTCAAACTCATAGCGTTTTGTTTCAGCATTCCATTTCAATTCAACTGATTGGCCGTCTACCGTGAAGTTAGTCACTTTAGACTCATCTGTTACATAGCCTTTTACAGGAACTTCATTCGTATCATATGTTCCGAGGGCTTCAGGAAGCTCGGCAATGATTGATGGAATTGTCCCATCATTCACACCTTTGAACTCTTTTGCAGATGTGTTGCCTGCATTGTCTACTGCAAGAACCGTTACAGTTGAACCTGTCACAAGATTCTCAAGCTTGAATTCCGTTGTTGTTGGCGCAAGTGTTAATGGATTTCCTTCTTTATCTTTGCCAACGACAGATTGGCCGTTAACAAGAACATCAATGTATGCAACTCCTGAACGCTCATCCGCTGCACCAAATGTTACTTTATTATCTTTAAATTCGGCATTTAAAGTTGGCTGAACTGTATCCACGATAACAGGAACGTGAACCTTTTGAGGCGCTTTCCCTGCATAATCTACAGCTGCAGCAATTTCAAAGTAATATTGACCGTCTTTTACAAGAGCGTTTTTCACCTTTCCATCCCATTGGTTTGCAGGATTTAGCGTGTACATTGAACCTGAGCCTGCATCATAGTAATGCTTGCGCACCTCAAGTTCCGTGCGAATAGTACGCAATTGTTTTTTGTTCTCATCAAGAACATTGTATTTTACCTCTTTAGCGTTTCGCAGGAATGAAAGAACCGGTATTAACTGGTCATTGCTGCCGTCGCCATTCGGAGAAATCGCAATTTTGCTTCCATCGAATGGAACTTTTTCGTTAAACGCATCATATCCAAGGAAATTGAAGTCTTCGCCATCCTTTGCTACAACTCCAGAAATCCCATAGAAAGTTTCGTTTTCAGCATCAAAGTTCATCGCATCAAGAATTGGAGCTTTACCCCAGTCTCCATTGAAGCCTACATAAGGTACGGTAAGCTGTGATAAACCTTCAGCAGAGAATGTCACGAATCCTTCTACAAAGTAACCGTTTTTGAAGACATCCTTCACTGGTACAGGAGTTTCAAAGTCATCCCCTAAGACTTTTGCATTTTCAGTATCAAGTGTGACTTTTACTGTTTTTGTTTCCCCGGCAGCAACTTCTACTTTTGCAGTGTCCTTGCCGTCTACTTTAATAACAGCATCTAGTAATTGTTGTGTTTCAAGCTCATCATAGTCATATCCGAGAGATCCCTTATTGGCGAAATCCGTTTGAACATTTGCTTTTACGTCATAAGAAACGGCTTTGTCACTGAAGTTTTTAAGATCAAGCGAAAATTCCACTTTATCTCCAACTTCTTTCAATGCCACTTTTCCTTCACCTGTTTTTGGTTCTGTTACAACTGCAGGTGTATTAAGTGCAGAATAGAGTTTCATTAATCCCGCACCTTGACGGCGAGGAGAATAAGGAAGTTCCCATTTAAAAGCGTCATTAACCAATCCTTTATCGATAACAGGCTGAGATGTATTCATTAAGATGTTTTTCGCCATAAGGACACGATCTGCACCTTCTAAATTGAATAACTCGTCTACGCGCTCAAGCACAATCGCAGATCCTCCAGCCACATGAGGTGCAGCCATCGACGTTCCGCTCATAATTCCGTACTGATTATCATTGAATGTAGATAAGATTTTTCCGCCCGGAGCTGTGATTTCAGGTTTGAAATCAAGATTAGGAGTCACTCCCCATGATGTAAAGGCAGACATTTTTCCTGCATCAGCATTTGGAGCAGCTACTTTGTCATCTCCAAATGTCACTTCAAGTTTCTTGCCTTCCTTCGCTTGAGCTTCAAGGGCATTACCATCTGCAATGCTTAAAGAAACTAATGGAATCGAAGGTTTGTCTAAAGCCATGCTTACATAGTCGCCATGTGCAGGCAATCCGCGGATGATTACACCGGCAGCGCCTTGCGCTTCAGCCATTTTCTGGATATTTGCATAGAAATATCCCCCTGTACGAACGGCAAAGACAACTTTACCTTTTACATCTTTCCCTTCATATTGTGCAGGCTGTCCATCTCCTACATACACAATATCAAGCTTTTGACCTTTGAATTTATCAAGGAATTTCGGTCCGTCCTGTTTTTGGTACCCAATAGTTCCAAAATCAGCGCCGTCTACTTGAACTTTCATCGCATCAAGATCAATTGTTGAGTTTTCAATGGAAGCAACCTGCAGGGAATCATAAGAAAGACCCGGAGATCCAACTAATCCCACATCAGGATTGCTTGCATAAGGATTTGCCCAGCCGTTTCCTAAATGAGCTGAGTTACCTGCAGAAACAGACATGACCACTCCGTTTTCAACTGCTCTTGCAATAGCTTGCTGCTCAGGATCTTCAGGCAGCACGAATGATGCTGTTGAGCCTAAGCTCATATTCAATACATCTGCCCCCAATTGAATGGAATCATCAATTGCTTTCACATAGATATCGCTCCATGTAGAAGGCATTTCAGGATCATTTCCGAAAACTTTCAGAGCTAAAAGCTGTGCCTCGGGAGCCACGCCTTTTAATCCGCCGTTTTCTTCATCTCCATTTGCGCCAACCGTTCCCCCTACGTGCATTCCATGCATCGATGCACCTGGTCCTAAATCAAGAATTTCTTCATTTTCGTCCATATAGTTATAACCATACGGCACTTTTTCTGTGTAAAACTTTCCTGGCAAGTTAAGGTCTGAAACAGCATCTCCTACAGAACCTTCTGTTAAAGCAGGAACTGTATCTTCACTTAGAATCATGTCTCTGTGACTTGGATCGATCCCTGTATCGATGATACCTACGATCATTCCTTCACCGTCATAGCCTAAATCCCAAGACTCGCGTGCTTCCACTAAGTCTTTACTGTATTTCATTTCAGGTTCTGCAGCCGGACGATCGTATTCATGAGCGATCGTTACTTTGTTAACGCCTGTTAACTTTTCAAGCAAAGCGATCTTTCCATATTCAACTTCTCCGGAGAAGCCGTTGACTACAGTTGTAAACTCCTGCTCGAATTTCATTCCGATGCTTTTAGTAGCGATTTGGTTTTTAACCGCATTTTGCTCCTTCAAAGCGTTTGCTTTCAGCTCTTCCTGCTTTGATTTTGCAAGAGCACCGAATTTCTTTCCTTGCTTTGTTGCATATGTAATTGCGGGCTCGCCCTCGACTTCGACAATTACACGAACTTTGTCCGTACTCTTATATTGTTTTTCAGCGTCTGATTTTTTAATAGATTGCTTGCCGGCATTTTTCTTAACCTCAGTATTGGCATTTCCCTTTTGCGGTGTCGGAACCGCTGCTAATGCTGCATTTGAGAAAACCAGCAAGAACGCGAACAGTAAAAATACCGATCTTTTCAGTTTAACCTTCAACTACTTGACCCCCCTAGTAATTTAGCAGTGTGTTTCACTAAAAAAATACTAATTTATCCCTCCTTTAACATATATAGAAATTATTTACTCTTTCATTTTATTTGTAAAATATTGAATAGTCAAACATTTACGAAAACTTTTATTCACTAGTGTGCTAAGGACAAATTCCGACAAAAACCAGGACCTTAAGATGCTCGTTATACATTGATGCATCAGTGTTTTAAAGTGAAAAACAGATAAAAAATGATGACAGCTCTGCGTCTAAACAAAGATTATAAATATCCATTGATTTGTATATTGGAATAGATTTTGAAGGGAGGGGCAAAAGTCCTGATGCCGTTCGACTTTTCTCAGGCATTTTTCAACACTTTTCCCGGGGAATTATTTTTATTTTACTAAATTCTTTATAAAATGCAGAAAGACTGTCAGATGAGGACCTGACAGTCTATGTCTAGCAGCAGAGTTTAATTTTTTAATAGGCTGATCATTTCTTTTTCGATGTCAGCATTTACTGCTCCCTGTCCGCCAAGAATAGTAGCCGATTGATACTTGTCGATTAAAGTTTTTGATGATGTATCATTTACAAGCAGAACAGATGCATTATTCTTTGAGGCGAGAACCGCTCCCGAAAGTGCATCCGGGAATTGATCTCCTCTTGCTGTGAAGATCTCGTTTTGCCCCAGTTTTAATTGCTGGGCAACTTGTATGCTTGTTTCATATCGATTTTTACCGCTGATTCTTATTGCATTTTTGCTTTTCAGCTCATTAAATACTTTAGCTGAAATGGCATTTTCCCCTCCGATTACGACTGTCTTAGATATTGTTGTTAATGACTTTTTAATCTTTTCAGGGATCGTGTCCACTTCGCTGAGCAGAATTGGGTAGCCTTTTTTAGATGCATAAGCCGCAACAGATATAGCATCAGGGAAATTTCTTCCTGTGGCAACAATTGCTGTAGTGGAAGGCAGACTTTCTGCTATTTTAGCTGAAGTTTCAAATCGATTAGATCCTGAAATACGGGTAACTGATAAGCCTAATCCCCGAAGTTCGCCTTCTACCTCTAATGGTATTGCACCATTTCCGCCAAGAATAATAACCTTTTTGGCTCCTAATCTTGTGATTTCTTGTTTAGCCGGAAGATTGTTCTTTGATTGAATGGTTTTTGATTTGCCGTCTATTAACAGAAGAGGTGCATGATATTTTGCAGCTAAAGGCGTTCCTGATAAAGCATCGGGAAAATCTCTTCCTGTCGCAAGAACCACTGTATCTGACTGCTTCCAGCCCTCTTTAGAGATTTCTGCAGCTGTATGATAGCGGCTCGCGCCTTCCAATCTCGTTAAAATACGTTTTAAATAACTGGATGCTACATATCCTTTAGTTTGTGAATCTTTCACCTGAACTGGATACCAGACGAAATGGTTGGATGAACCGGCACTGCTGTCATAAACAAATTCCCCAGTGGGTTTTACAACAATCCCTTTTCCTGCTTTAACTACAGGAGAAGACCCAGTTGCGCCCTGACGAATTTTTGGATCTGCGGCATCTTCATTAAACGTGATAAGAGTATCGTTTTTATTAAAAAGATGCTTTGTTTCTGTCATTTGAGCATTTAGTTTAAAATCTGTTTTATTGAAAGTAATATTTTCACTAGTTTTACAAGTATAAGTGAAGTCTGCAGGCTTCATATCAATTAAGGCAATCTTAGTATTGATATCCTGTATCCCTTTGCCTTCATCAGTCTTAATCAGTTCAAATAGTTCTTCTTGATAAGCTCCAGAATTTCTTTCCCCATTCCCTTCACATATTGCGAGAGGACTGTTCTCAGGCTTGATTCCGTTGTACCGCAAGGCAGAGAAATACCATCTTTCAAGATATGATGCAGCTGGATCGTCCTTTTGCACGAGAGGTGCAGATTGATTGGAGCCGACAGGTACAGTCAGGTAGTCTTTTAATCTCTTAACCCCTGAGTAGATATTAAAAATCGCATTCTTTTTCAAATTTTCTTCATCTGCTGCAGGGTATACCGTTATCTGCATGATGCCTATACCGCCATCGCCAGATAGAATAGGTTCTCCGTTTTTAAATTGCTGCCAGTCAATGCTTTCTTTAGTCGCAACAGCTTTTACAATTTCCGCAGGAACTTCAAGCTCCAAGGCAGCATTCGTCAAAAGACAATTTCCTGTTTGATAAGGAATGAACTTCCCGTATTCTGTTTGCGGATTATACTTGCACTTCTGACTGACTTTTTGCTGCACGCTATTAAAATCAGGCGTGCTGGCCTGAGACAGTGACGGGAGCAGAAAAACGAAAACAACTGACATAAACATGAAAAGGGTGATTTTTTTTAAATACACGTACATTGCCTCCAAAATTTAGATTCTAGTAAAATCTTAACATAATCCAACAGGTTTTGTATTAGTTTCCAAAATTAGATAAAAAAATAGATCCCTTTTTATAGGATCTATTCCGTGGTTTTCACAAAGTAGTTTGTTAAGTATTCTGCCCAGATCTTGTTTCCTTCCTCATTTGGTGCTGCTTGATCTTCATTCAGCAGATTTTTTATTTTTTCGTCTTTCTGATCTGGCCAGTTATCCCAATGATTAAGGTATGTCAGCCCTTTTTCTTTTACAAGCTCTTTTAAAGCAGCCACTTCTTTTGGATAAAAGGTTGCATTGAAGATTGGATGAGATGGCTGAATATAGATGAATGTCTTGGGGTTCTTTTCTTTAAAGCCAGAGATAATTCCATTAAAATTCTGCAAAGTATTTGTCAGACCAACATTTCCATTATCGTTTAAGGAAAATGGTTCAAATAATAGGATATCCGGCTGAAGTTTATTGACTTCTTCACCATGATTTTCATTGATAAATGTTCTGGTTGTTCCCTCAGGATATGATAAAACTTGAAGAGTGAACATTTCCTCCCCATATGCTTTCTGTAGATTCGTTTGCAATAATGCCGGCCAGCCTGTGCTCTGTACAGAAGTGCTCTCTGAACCAACTGCCACGATTTTTAATGGTTTGCCGTTTTCTTTTGCAAGCTTCATTTTTTCTTTTATCGGCGCCGGCAGATTAGCAGCTTTGGCCATCCACTCTGGCTGTTCTTCTTTTGCTGCTGGTTCTTCTGATTTAGAATCTATCTGCTGTTCTTGAGCTGAGCTTATTTTCTGCTTCCAATGATAGTTGCCTAGTACAAGTGCGCATACCGTTAAGATTATGACACACATTGTAATTACTTTACTCATGTCAAAGTTCCTCCAAAATCTACAAAGTTCTACATTCTATCATAGTTATCTATATAAGAACCTGCAAGAGAATTAAAGGGAAATTATTATTAATTTATCAATATTTTACTATTCTTTCTATAATAAAAAGCAGTGAGAGTGCTCACTGCTTAATTAATCACACTTTTCACGCCTAAGTAACGCGGTTCAAAGTATACGTTATCCATGGTGGATATCGTTACACCTTTTGAAGAACTGGCATGGATAAACTCATTATTCCCGATAAATATTCCTACATGCGAAGGGCCTGCTTTATACGTTTCAAAGAATACGAGGTCGCCTTTTTCCGGAACGGCTACTACTGTAGCTTCATTCCATTGATCAACCGTAGTTCTCGGAAGATCCACTCCATGCTTGTCAAAAACATATTGTGTATACCCGCTGCAGTCAAATCCTGATGTTGTTGCGCCTCCGTATTTGTAAGGCACGCCTTGCAGGGATTTTGCCGTTTCAATAAGCTTGTCTACTGGAAAATAAATCGAGGTAAGCACACTGTTGCTGATTGCACTCGATCCGCCGATCACGGTGACGGTCTGTACATTTTTAGTATCGATTAATTTGCCAATTTCAGCTGGAAGGGTTGATTGATTTGTAAGAAGCATTGGAATGTTTTGCTTTGCTGCATAGATAGAACCTGTTAATGCATCAGCATACGTATTACCAGACACAAGTAAGGCACGCGACGCAGAGAAGCTTGCAAACTTAGCTGCTACCTTTGCTGATGTGTCATAGCGGTTCGCTCCTGCAATACGTTCAGGGTACGGCAGCTGGGAAGCTGTGCCCGATGCAATAACGCCTGTTCCGCCGATTACATATGATTTAGTAAAACCATTTACATAGTTTTTCACTGACGTTGGAACGCCTGTCTTCTTAACCAGCAGGATGGGTGAGCCCTGCCTCGCAGCAACCGCAGATACTGAAAGACTGTCTGGGAAATTGCTTCCGTTTGTAATAAAGGCTGTTGTAGATGCAGCTCCCAATGATTTTAATTTCTTTGCAATGGCTACAGATGTATCGTAGCGATCGAGGCCCGATATACGGGTTACAGTAAGGCCCATATTTTTCAGTTTGCCGGCTACTGCTGCAGAGACTGCACTTTCACCACCAAGTATGTATGCATTTTTAGCATTTAATCTTGTAATTTCAATAGTAATTGCTGCAGGCATTGCGTCTTTTCCCGTTAGAAGGATTGGCGCATTAAGCTTATAAGCAAGCGGTCCTCCTGCTAAAGCATCAGGGTAGTTGTTTCCGACTGCAATAACGACATTGGATGTGCCGTTTGGAAAGGTCTTATTTGAAACTGCTACTGACGTTTTATAACGATCCTGACCATAGATTCTGCTTGTTGTCCCTGCTTCTGCCTCTTTAGGCTGAGAGATCAAAAGAATCATCAAAAGACTGAGACAGCTCAACATTGTAATAGTTATTCGCTTCATACCATTCTCCTATGATGTTTTTACCCTTTCCTATTATATAACAGTTTAATAGTCAGACAGTTTACAAGTATATTACAAATTGCTGCCTCATTCGATGATAGACAACAAAAAGACAGCGTTTCCGCTGTCTTTTGCTTCCTATTTACACCTTTTTTCGACGAGCTGCATACAAGGCAGCACCTGCCATCATAAGGATTGCTCCAAAAAAGACTGACTGATACATCGTTGTAGCTGTCTTTGGAAGTTCATTCTCCCTAATGCCAGAAGCAGGTTTTGCTTTCTCGGGCAAAATTGGCTGATTCCCGCTTTCGTTTTCCGGCTGCTCTTCTTTATCCGGAGCTTCTTCTCCAGACTCCGGTGTCTCTCCTGTCACAGGCTTATCATTACCTAAAACAAACCGCAGCGGATTTTTCATATAGTCTTGATCTAATTCAATTTCAAATTCATATTCGTACTCGACGCCTTCACTGTAAACAAAGAGGCTGTAGGCACCGGCTTTCAGATTGAATTCCCCATCAGCTGCCTGAAAGTCATCAATCAGCTTGCCATTTTCATCAGAGTAGCCATCATATACAATGTCTTCATTGTTTTCATCAAGTCCAGCTAGCATAAACTCAGCTTCGTCAACTGGCCGGTCAGCTTCATTTATCAGATATAGCTCAGCCTGCTTCATCCCTTCTTCGTCTTCAGGAAGAGTCGTTACTTCCATCGATGCAAAATTTCCAAACTCTTCATTTTCCCCATAAACTTCAATGAGATATGTCGTACCAGGCTCTAAATCTTTTAACTCGTATGATGTTTTTGATGCAGGCAGAGGCTCTTCTTCTCCTGTATACACTCCGTCAACGATTACTGTATAAGAACCTTCTGTTCCTTCAAACATTTTATCCCATGAGAAAGCAATGGTATGCTGAGTCACATCATTAATATGGATCTCAGGATAGTTCGTACTATCTATCTGGACTGTGACGCCTCTCTCTCTCAATTCCTGAACGACCAGATCAGCATCTGATCCGGAGGACAGATCAAGCGTATTGATTCCGTAGAGGGAGACCAGGCTCAAGGCTTCAAGATCCAACAGCTCATCAATATTTGTTAAGTCTGTTCTCTCCAATGTGACAGTTTCCAGTGACTCAAATCTTTCTAATCCAGTTAAATCTTTGAGAGGATTTTTGGACATTTCTAAGATTAGGAGCCCTTCTAAACCTTCATCTCCTAAATGCTCGATCTGATTTTCGTTCAGTACTAAGCCTTCTAATTCATTTAAATTAGATAGAACGGAGATGTCGCGGATCTTATTATGTGAAAGATCAAGATAATTAAGCTGTTCCATACCCTTTAAAAATGAAAGATCTTTAAGCTGATTACTTCTAATCGAGAGGGAATCCAGGCTTTCTATATCTGCAATCTTTTCATAGCTTTTCAGCTTCGTGTTTTCGATATGCAAGTCTGCTAGTGATGACAGACCGCTTAGCGGAGATAAATCCAGTTCTGACTCATTGTTTATAAGATACACAAACATTAAATTTGACGCATATTCCAAGCCTGTCAAATCTTTAATATCCATATCTGCAAGGAATAAATCCTGAAGACGCTCCATATCGCTCGCGCGGACATCACGGATTAATCCAAGCTGTTCTTTTATGACATCTCTTAAAGCACTGTCTTTGAATTTTACAACAGGACCTGTTGGAGCCGACTCTGTTGTTTCAGTGGTTTCTGCGCTGGCAACCAGTTCACCATCCGAATCATAAGCTTGTACCTCAATATCATAAGATGTCTCAGGCTCAAGACCTCTGATCCAATAACTGTACTCATAGCCGTCTACTTTATCTGCTATTACTACACCATTGACTAGTACTTTGTAATGATCCAGTTCTTCTTCCCCAAAGTAATCCCAAGAGATTTCAAGTGAGTCTTCCGTTGATCTTGAAGCATAAATCCAAAACTCTTCTTCCTCATACTCATACTCAACATAGACACCTTTATCCCTGAGCTGTGTGATGACTTCCAAACCCTCTGATCCATCTGTTAAATCAAGCGTTTCTATTTCCATTAAGAAAACCATAACCAAATGATCAAGCGCAAGCAATGGCTGTATGCTCTCTATCGATGTTAACGAAAGATCCAGGTATTGCAGATCTTTTAGAGCAGTAAGCTCTTCAATTCCTGTAAGGGATTCATTTTCGCTCAGACTGAGTTCAGTTAATCCTTTTAATCTTTCAATCCCGTTAAGTGAGGATAGGTCATTGCCTCCTATATAAAGAGAACTTAATTGCTCAAGCGCAGGCATTTCAGAAAGATCTTCCAGCTCATTATAAGCAAGACCAAGTGTCTCCAGCTCTTTCAATGAAGCAAGGATAGAGAGATCTTTAATACCTGTATCAGAAAGGTCTAAATACTGCAGGTTCGGCCATTTCTTTATCGATGAAAAATCCTGCAGACGGTTTCCGTCCAAAAGAAGGAACGTCATTCCTGTCAGGCTTTCAATAGGTTTTAGGTTTTTAAGATCATTCCCTGATAAGCCAAGCATTTTCAGATTTTTAGCTGTTTCCAAGCCAGATAAATCACGAATCTCAGCACCCGTCAGGTCAAGCTCTGTCAGATGCTCCATATCGCTTTCTACGATGTCCCTTTTAAAGCCAAAGTACTCTTTCATCGCTTTTTTAAGGTTAGCATCTGCAAAAATCACTTTTTCTCCAGACGGCGTTTTTAAAGTAGAGAACATACCGTTTGTAAAACCAATCAGCTTTCCTTCCTTATTAAAAGCTTTTACGGAGAAAGAATACTGAGTATCCGGATTCAAGCCTGATGCTTCATAACGGTATGATTTTTTGCTTGTTTCTATTTTTTCTTTTTTCTCATTGAGCATCAATTCATATGAAGCAATCCGCCCCTCGCCTTCATAATCCCATTCAAGAACTGCGTTTGTATCTCCGGGCTTAACTTGATTAATATACATATTCAAGCTGTCATCATAGACAAATTCCACAGAGTCTTTATAGAGGCCGGTCTCATCAAGAATATCGATGTAGCCAGATCCATAAATAATGACCTTTTGAAGAGATGGAAGGTTAGCCAGCACCTTAATACTCTTAACCTCTGTATAAGACAGGTTGATTTCCTCCAGCTGATGAAATGACTCTAAAACAGACACATCTTTCACGCCTGTCCAGCTTAAATCCAAAAGCTTTAAATTCGTCAGCTTCTGAATGTGTTTAAGGTCCTTGAAGCTTGTATCTGCAAGCAGCAGACTGTGTAAGTTTGTTAAAGAATTAAGCGGTGAAAAATCAGTTGCACCAGACATTGATAAATCCAGGTACTCGAGCTTGGTAAATGATTTTAACGCTCCAATACTTTTCAATCTGTTTCCTGCAAGTTCTAAATGCTGCAAATTCACTGCATATTCAAGTCCGGACAAATCCTTGATTTCATATGGAGAAGCATTTAAATAAGTCAGCTTTTCTAAATCACTTTCCGTGACATCTCTTTGAATTCGAAGCTGCTCCTGTACGGCAAGCTTTAGGTTTTTGTCCTTAAACTCAATCGTTATACCTTTAGCTGCATCCTTCGTTTTTCCTTTAACTGCTGCTTCGCTGATCATCTTTCCATCTTTATCGAATGCGGCCGCTTTCACTTCATAAACAGTAGCTGCCTTCAAATCAGTGAAGATATTTTCTGTTTCTTTTGTTTTCTCTAACATTAATTTCCCGTCTAAATACACATCATAAGTAACTGCGCCGTCTAAAAACCAGCTTGCTTCAAACGATGAATCATTTACTTGGTAAAAGAACACCGTGTAGTTTGGTTTTTGCGCCTCTTCTGTTTTAGCACTTGTTTCTTTTGTATCGAGAAGCTTGTCTCCCGCTATCACTTTCATTGTGAATGCGTAGGTTGTGTCAGGCGCTAAATCTTTAGAGACGTATTCACCTGCCTCACTGAAGCTCTGAACAAATTTCCCGTCCTGAAACAATTGATATTCCACTGTTTCAGTTACATTGTATTTTGGCCAGGACACGATAATAGATGTGCCTTCAGCTCTTGTATTTAAGATAAATTTATCATCGACAACAATTGGTTCACCTGGGTTAACAGGAGTTCCGCTGTCATCATTGCCTTTTTTGTACACAACAGTAATCGCCTCTGTCTGAACGGATTCATCCCCGGCAAGCTTTACAAGATATGTATACGTTTCTTTTTCTTTTACATCTTCATCAATGTATTCGTATGTTCTCGCAGTTGAACCATCTCTATTTTTAAGTTCATCTACAAGCTTGGCTTCAATCCCATTCTCCTGATCATTTTTCTTCAGGATAAATGTTTCAGGTTCAACGGACACCGATGTTACTGTCCACAATAACTGAATCCCTTTCCCTGTGTTTTTATACGAATGAAACCCAATAAGTGTCCCTGCTTCAGCTGCTGCCGTATAGGGCAATGCCATTGTAACAAGCAAAGATAAAATCATGAAAATCGACAGCATTCTTTTCATAGTAATTTTGTAATCCCCCTAGTTTCTTATAAACATATAAACCTATTATAGTTATGAAAAAATCACTTGTATATTTGATTCTATAGACAAAAATCTACAAATTCATGAAACTTTTCTCTCATGAACAACGTCTCATAGTAAGATATCTCTTATTTTTACAAAAAAAGTATTGTTTCCATGATTCGGTAAAAATATAATGTGTATAGGTTATTAATTCAATTAAAGGATGGTACTATGAGAGAGAACCGAAACAAAAAGCGCAAATGGCTTTGGATTGTGCTCAGCATCATTGGATTGCTCGTGCTGGGTACAGGAGGCTATGCCTTTTATTTGTATAAAACTGCATCAGATACTGTTGCAAAAATTCAAGAGGATATTGGAAGGGATGTATCCGAAAAACGTCCAGAAGCTGTGGCATTTAAAGATAAAGACCCTATTTCTGTCCTTCTATTAGGTGTTGATGAAAGAAAAGGAGACCGCGGACGCTCTGATTCATTAATTCTATTAACAGTCAATCCGAATAAAAAATCCATGAACATGGTCAGCATTCCTCGTGATACACGAACGGAAATCATCGGAAAAGGCAAAGAAGATAAAATCAACCATGCATATGCTTTCGGCGGCACTGAAATGGCCATTAATACCGTTGAGAACTTCCTTGACGTGCCTGTTGATTATTTTGTGAAGGTCAATATGGAAAGCTTTAAAGATATTGTAGATGCAGTCGGCGGTGTAGAAGTTAATAATACGCTTGAATTTACTCAAGACGGCAAAACATTTAACAAAGGATCCATTTCATTAGATGGTGAAAGTGCTTTGAGTTATACAAGAATGCGCTATGAAGACCCGCGCGGTGATTTTGGACGCCAAGATCGTCAGCGTCAAATCATTCAGGCAGTTATCGCAAAAGGTGCAAACATTTCTTCCTTAACAAAGTTCGGGGAAATGTTTAAAGTCGTCGAGAATAACGTGAAGACAAATCTAGATATGAACGAAATGTGGAGCATTCAGGAAAACTACAAAGATGCACGCAATTCTATGGAGCAATTTCAGATAAAAGGAAAAGGCGATATGATCGGCGGAGTTTATTATTATATCGTGCCTGAAGAGGAACGAACCGGATTATCCAATCAGCTGAAAGAGCATTTGGAGCTTGAACCTAGTACGGCATCTACTAATTAATAGAAAGAGCGGATTTCATATGAAATCCGCTCTTTTTTCTGCAAAAAGGATGATAGAAAAACGACATAGATTTATCTATCCTCACCTTTACAAAATAATCAGCTGTTGTTCTTCACCCATTCAATCAGATTAGGATGCTTCGACCAAATATATTCATTCTCATAAACATATTGAACGGCTTCATTTTGATCTCCAATTCCAAAGGAATCAGGAGGAGCAGGAAGACTTTTCTTGACTGTCAGATAATCAAAAACAAATGGATTAATCTCTTTCGCCTTATTGACAAGCTGCTTTAAATTAGAAGTGACTCCATTTAGAGCAAACTCAAGTAAAACTCGGTTGTAAGCTCCTGATGCCATATGACTTTCATCATACTTCTCCATCAATTTTTCAGCCTGCTTGTACATTCCTAAATCCATATACATGGCAAAGAGTGTGTAGCGCACTCCCTGGTTATCATTTTCATCGAGGTCAAGCAATTCCTCACATTGTTTAATGGCTATTTCTAAGTTACCCGCTGCAGCTTCAAGCACTGCATAATTAAATTTCGCCCGCATATAAGGTCTAGTTTCAGTGAGACCCCAGAACATCCCTTTGTTCTGTTTAAAATAGTCCTTGCCAAGATCTGTTTCTCCAGCTTCCATTCCCTTTTTGAAGAATTGCAGCTGTTTCTTGAGATCCTGCTCGGCCTCCCCCAGAATACTGTAGGCATCAGGGTGATAAGGATAAATTTTTATCGCTTCTTCGGCAAGCTTTAATCTCATCGCCGGATCACTTTTCATGGCCTGAAAAATCAATTTCTGTGCTTGATCCCGAGCAGAAGCATGATGTGATGATGGTTGCTTCTCTTTTTCTTGTTGAAGATCCTGCAAGTCCTGCTCCATCTCACCTTTTAACTCCCGATACAGCTTAGAAAGGGAGCTTGTGCTTACTCCGTACATATCAGCAAGTGCCTTCTGAGTCAGTCCCATCTTATGAATGTGTTTTTCGATGAAATAATGCATAGCGGCTGCATAAATTTCATGTTTCTTAATAGATGGATTCAACCGGTGGAAATAAGAGTGCATAAGCTGTACTGCAAGCCCCCTTGTTTCTTCAAGTAATTCAATGTCCTCAAAATAATCTCCTGCAGTCAATTTTTCTTCTAATAAACGAACTGGGAGCTCATAGTTCATATTATCCCAAATAAGCTCTTTTTCTGACTCAGCTTTCATCTCTTCAGGCTCTGTCAGCATGGAAATAATCATCTCTGGGTAGTTATCTTCCATAAATGCTTTCGGATCGATGAACTCACTTTCCTTAAATAAATCTAAAGTCAGCTTTTTATTGTGTGCTGTTTGATTTTTCTCAAACTCAAGCTGCATTAAATAATAAGAGTGGTACTCCCCGTATGGCAGCAGATAGCCAAGCAGCAGACCTCCCTCTTCAAATGACGATGCTCCCTGTACCACTTTTACTTTCTTTTCTTCATTTGAAAAAATGTCTCTTACATTAAACCACTCGTCATCAATGATGCTTTCAATGACAGAAAACGAAGGTGCAGCTTCTGTCCATTGTTTAAGCTGAGACAGTGTAGATGGTCTTATTTCTTCTTTCTGCTTCTTATGAACAAAGGCTTCAATCACCCGTCCGGGAACAAATGAGGCAGAAAAGACAGCCCATACTAATAGAGCACCGTACACATTTTGATGCTTATCGCGATCAAGCTTACCCATTTTTTCTTTAACTGCTTCATCCATATGCCTCGAAAAATTTGCAGAAGCAAATTCCATCAATTCAATCTGCAGCTTCTCAAGATCCTCATGGCGGATAGCCTCAAGCGAAGTTTCTTTCTTCATACAGCATTTCTTATATTTTTTCCCGCTGCCGCAATGGCACGGGTCGTTGCGTCCGATATCCATTTGTTAACTCCTTTTATTCCTAATTCCCTTGTCTATTGTGCCAGTAAATCGAGCAGAATTCAATGTACGCAAGAAATCACGCAAAATTAAAACCATTTCAATATGAAAAACCGCAGAAATAAGTTCTGCGGTTTTGTACGATTTTAATTTGAATTGTTTTTCTCGCCATTTAAAGAAAGAACCGTCACCTCACTCCTCACCCCAAACCGATAATTCCAGTGCGCCTGTCCAATTCCTTTTGAAATATAAAGATAAGACCCATCAATCTTATGGAAGCCTTGGTAAATTCCTCGCTTCGCAAGCTCTCCCTTTGAGATAAAGGTAAAGAAGAACGGAACATTGAATTGCTTTCCATGCAAGTGGCCGGAAAGCATTAAATCAAATGGCTCTGCAACTTCAGCTATATCATTGGGATCATGACATAGAACAACACTCGGCTTATCCCCTTTTACTTTTGAAAATGCTTTAGTCAATCCGAGCTCATCTTCTCTATAAAAATCCAATCCTATCAATGTAAAGTCTGGCAGTTCAATCGATTCATTTACAAGAACCTTTACTTGGTTTTCTTCGAGCCATGGCCGCAGCCGCAAACTCAGCTGAAAAGTCCGATAGTCGTGATTGCCAAATACCGCATACACTTCAATCCCATATTCATTGAAAACATCTAAATAAGGTTTAATGCGCGGAATATGCTTTTCTCTTGCGGTAAAATCACCGGTGATAAACACATAATCAGGTTTTTCCTTTTGAAGCAATTCTTTCATTTTTTCAGGGTGAATCCGATTTCTTTCAATATGAAGATCTGATAACTGCAGGATCTTTTTATTAATTCCAAGCGGAACATCAATATGTTCAACTTTCAGCCATTGTGTCGGCAATATAAATAACAAATAGAACAGCCCCGTACATCCGATAAGACCAATCAATAATTCAGCCATGATATACCCCATTTTTTTCTATTTGTTCTATTTTACTAAAGACACGAAGGATTTAGTATAAAAAGCAGCCAAATTCTCAAAGGAACTTGGCTGCTTTCTGTTAATAAACTTCATACCCCTCATATGACTCAGCTATACAGGAAGATAGTTCCCACATCTCTTCTTGACGGTCCAAATAAGTCAGTACGAGCTGCTGAGCATGTCCCGATTTCATTAAAAAACTTTCGACGCTTCCCTGGATTTCAATTTCTTCTCTATTTCTGCATTCAATGAATGTTCTATTGTTCTTCCCAAAAGCCTGTTTCACATGATGATAGGAAACCCAAATACACTCTTCACTGTCTGGAGATAAAGTCGGAAGCATACATATCCTGTAGCCCGGTGAAATACATACCGGGAGCATTTTTTTGCCCGGCAAAATAAGCTTCGCTGCATCAATCATCCCCTGATAAGAGGCTCCGGCATGAACACAGCTGAGGTTAATAATTTCCCTGGGTGACATCTTTACAATCAGCTTTCTGTACAGCTCATGTACAACAGACCACAACTCCCCATTTTCCGTGTACATCGGTTTCACAACCATTGTTTCTCTCCATACTCCATAACTTTCTTTCATCAGCATTCTCTCCACCTCAATCTTCTGTTTTTTATCATGAAAAATTTTCCACAACATTATTTTACAGAAAGATTCAGTGAAAGACTCAAAAACTAGGAAAATTTTACTATAAATCAATAATACATTTACACTAGATTAAAACAAACAAAGAGACCTCCATTCTAGAGGCCTCACTCATATAGCCACACAATCTTCCAATCTCCCTTTTCCTTCACTGCATATACATCCTGCATTACATCGAACGTTCCAAACTTACTTTTAAAAGTCTGCCTGACTTTGATGAGGCGCGCCTCATTAAATACCGGTGCGCCTTTTGCCATCCTCCACCTGCGAACTTTTTTCTCCTTTAAAATTTCAAAAGAAAACGTTGTAACCCCGTAATGGCTCATATAGATATGAGACCGCTCTGTCACATAAGCATTCTTTGTAAAACGATCCTGCATCAATGGGTGAAACAGATCCCAGGCACCGCCAAAGTTTCCAGTCTGTTCAGCAGTATAAAAGAGCTGCACAGCCTTTTTTGGAGAGGATGGCGTGAATAGATGAAACAGCCCGATAAGCAGGAGAATGGCAGCACCGATCATTACGATCGGAATAAGAGGGAAAGGTTTACGTCTTCGCATGATTATCACCCTTTTAAGCATGTCTAAGACAGTGTATGAGGGAGTTTTAAGGTTAATACGAAAAGGTTTGTTAAATAAAAAAGACCTTTCGAAATGAAAGGTCCCACTAACTCTTTTTATTTCTCACAAGCAATCAAATCTTTATCACGATCACTCTTTGTGTTGGCATTATAAAGGTCTTTTGAAACAAAAGGCTTATACTTTGTTTTACCGCCTTTATTTTTCACTTTAGATGACTGCGCCACGCCACCTTTGTAATCTTTGTTCAACTCTGTGCAATTTTTATACGTTTTCGCTTTTGCTTTTGCCTCTGCTGTATCTGTTGAAGTAAAAGAAAAACCAAAAACTAGTGCTAAAGAAAGCCCAATAGTAAAAATTTTCTTCATATGTAGTTAATTCCTCTCACAATCTATTTTTTTCTTATCTTAATGGATAAATTTAGATTTTACAAGGCAATGTTGCACTCAAAATTAAATTTTCAAATGTGAAGGAAACCAATAATCAAGAGATTGTCATAATGTACTAAAAAAGATGACTGGGTTCATATGAAATCCAGTCATCTTTTTTAGTACTATTTTCTATTAAACTAACCTAATGCCTTTCGAAATGAAAGGCCCCACTAACTCTTTTTATTTCTCACAGGCAATCAAATCTTAATCACGATCACTCTTTGCGTTGGCATTATAAAGGTCTTTTTTTTTATTTTATCTATCTGATTTTAAATGGAATAAAACTTTCCGCAATTTCCCCCAAGTACGTGCGGCTCATATTTAGAGGCATACTGATTTACATAATTTACTGCAATATCTATTGTAGCAGCATAATCTTCACTAAGAGTGCATACAGGCCAATCAGATCCAACCATTACCCTTTCAGGCCCAAAGGCATCAAACACAACATCTAAATATACTTTGAAATCTTTCTCTTTCCATTCGTTCCAATCAGCTTCTGTCACTAGTCCTGATATCTTCACATAAGTATTATCCCTTTCCGCGAGTCTTTGGATATCTTCTTTCCAAGGCATGATCACTTTATGTTTAATATCTGGCTTTCCTATATGGTTCAGGACAAATTTCTGATCAGGAAACTTTTTAACTAGTTCAACTGCATAAGGTATATGTCTGGGATAAATAAGAAGATCAAAAGGCAATCCATAATCCCCTAACAGTTTTATGCCCTTTTGGAACTGCTCTTTAAGCATATACTGATCCTCAAACTCATCTTGCAGGATATGCCTTACGCCTTTAAACAGAGGATTTGCTGTAAATTCATCCAGCTGTTGCTTAAGTTCATTTGAACAAAGGTCTACCCAGCCAACAACGCCTTTTATAAAGCTGTACTTGTTCGAAAGACCAAGCAGCCACCTTGTTTCCTCTAGGCATTGCCTGGCTTGTACCGCAATCGATCCATCAAAACCAATCTTATTCAATAAAGGCTCAAGCTCATTTGGTAAAAAGTCCCGTTTTAGCAAAGACATTTCCTCGTTAATCCAAGGATATTCTTCTTTTGTATACATCCAGAAATGCTGATGTGAATCAATTTTCATCCCCATAATGTTTTCTTCTCCTTTTCAAAAGAACATTTGAAAACACTCAAGACTCATTTACGTTTTTATAACACCTTTCTTTAAGATAATATTCGCATAAGGTACTTTTTCACCAGTTGCTATAATAGCAAAAGCTCTCTGGGCCCTATCATAAAAAGCAAAGCGATCAATCCACTCAAATTGGATATCTCTTTCTTCCCGGTTATTAATAATCTTGCTGTATTCGTCCCATAACTTAGATTCGGCCAGATCTCCTGGCTCCTCTTTCATTAAAGTAACAGGCTTATCAACATATGTATCTAAGGGAAAGAGGTATAATAGTGCATCTAATAAATCAGGAATAGTATGTCCGTCCGCTCTATTTAGTTTTTGAGCATGGCTTGCTGCAGGAAAGTTTCTGTCTGCAAGCACAATTTCATCACCATGCCCCATTTCACAGATGGCTTTGAGTATATCTGGCGATAGAATCTCAGGAATATTCTTAAGCATAAGATTCCTCCACTTCAAACTAATTGTTCTTCAATAAAAGAATTGGTCAACGTGCCCAAATGTTCAATATCTGCTGACACTACATCACCTGGTTTTAGATATACTTGCTTATCAGAGGATTTCCCTAATACTACTCCCTCAGGAGTACCCGTCAGAATGATATCTCCTGGGTAAAGAGTCATATGCTGTGAGATATAACTGATAATCTCATCAACATGGAAGATCATATCAGATGTGCTTGAGTTCTGCCTCAGTTCTCCATTAACATAAGTTTTCATCCGCAGATTGTTGGGATCACTAATTTCATCTGCCGTGACTAAATACGGACCTATTGGACTGAAATCATCGCAGCTTTTTCCTAACAGCCATTGAGGGGTTTTTAATTGAAGGTCTCGCGCTGACAAATCGTTTGCCGTGCAATATCCGAAAACATGGCTTAACGCTTTTTCTTTAGTCACATACTTTGCTGTTTTTCCAATTACTACCCCAAGCTCAACTTCATAATCTAATTGATCAGTAACTTTCGGGATAGCAATTGGCTGTTTATGACCTGTTAACGTATTGCTGAATTTGTTGAATAAGATCGGAACTTCCGGATAAGGAGCATTTGTTTCATCCGCATGCCTTCGATAATTTAAACCCACACAGACAATCTTATTTGGCCGGGTAACACATGGTCCAAAATGCAGTTCATGCTCTTTAATCATATAAGAATAATTATTTGACTCTAAAAGGCTGTTCACAAAATGACTTAACGAAGATAAAGTATCTGTATCGGATGATATAACATCCATTATATTAGTTGGGATGTCTTTGACTGGTTCTTCAGTTAATGCAGCTTCCAAATCAATGACTCCCTCTTCAGTAAGAATGCCTAATGTTTCTTTTCCTTCTTTTATAAATGTGAGAAACTTCAAAAGACAACCTCCTTTTACAAGAATATTCAAATTATTTTTTAAGCATCTTTCCCAAAAACCACTCCGCCATCAATATAAAGGGGGGACCCCATCATAAACTTCGATTCATCTGATGCCAGGTAAAGCGCAGCAAAAGCAACATCCTCAGGCTTGCCTAATCCTCCGCTTAATTGACGTGTTTTTATTTTCTCAATGGCTTCCTCTGGATCAGCATAGGACTCTTTTAAATAAGTTTCTACAAATGGAGTTAAGATTGTACCAGGCAAGAGCGCATTAACACGGATATTATAAGGAGCATAATCAACTTGCATCGACTTCGTCAGTGCTAAAACTGCTCCTTTCGAAGCAGAATAAGATGCTCGATTGCCTAACCCAATTTCTGCTATGCATGATGACATATTTATAATGGATCCCTTTTTTTGATCCATCATATAAGGCAATACAAATTTGCTAGGGAGCATAACCCCATTGATATTTACGCGAATTGTTTGATCCCATTCGTTTAGGTTGGTTTCGTGAAGTTTTCCGACACCGCTAATTCCAGCATTATTAAAAAGAACATCGATTCGTTTATATTTATTTATTGCTTCTTCAACCATAGTTTTCACGGAAATGGGATTTGTTACATCAGCTTGTAAAAAAAATGCATCTCCTCCAAATTCAATAATTTCTGATACAGTTTTACCGCCTTTTACTGAATCCAGGTCATTTACAACGACTGACGCACCTTCTCTTGCAAATAATAATGCCGAAGACTTCCCAATGCCAGAACCTGCCCCGGTTATGAGAACTACCTTATCTCTCAATCTCATAATACGCTAAACTCCTTTGCTATTAATGTTCCAGGCGGTCTTCTGGCTGAGCTGCTTTTACTGTTAAACCGCCATCGACCATTAATAAATGGCCATTGATTTGATCGGCTTCATTTGAAGCCAGAAAAACAACGGCATCTCCTATTTGCCTTGCTGTTCCCAAACGCTTCATTGGATTTGCCTCTGTTTCCTTTTGTCTGATCTCTGGATCAGATAGAAAGTCCGTGCACATATCTGTATCCACAGTGCTTGGGCCGACAGCATTCACATTAATGTTATACCTCCCCAGTTCAATGGCCAGCCCCTTAGTCAACATATGCCCTGCTGCTTTTGAGGCTTGATAATGCGGTATGACAGGGCTTGTTACCATTAAGCTTGCTGTGGATAAAATATTAATGATTTTCCCGCTCCTCTTTGGAATCATTCTCCTGGCTGCTGATTGAGAAGTGAGATAGATTGCCTTCACATTTGTATTAAAGGTTCGGTCCCAAGTATCTTCGGAGAGCTGCATAAACGATTCAAAAGGAGCAATTCCGGCATTGTTAACTAGAATATCTATTTCCCCTAGTGATTCTTCAACTAATGCTACCATTTCTTCCACATCGTTTTTCTTGCCTGCATCGGCTTTAATTACAATTGCTTTTCTTCCAATTGCTTCTACTCTTTTTTTCACATCGTTTGCTTGAATGCGTGAACGTTCAGAGTTAAAATTAATGGCGATGTTTGCCCCTTCTTCTGCTAACCTAATAACAATCGCTTCACCTATTCCCCTGCTTCCGCCAGTAACCAAAGCAACCTTATCCAGTAATCTATTCATCTCCTTTAATCCCTCCCTGTCCTACAAACTGATGCCTATACGGCTAATGCTGAATTCTTGATGCCCAAGAATCTCGGCTTTTGTCAAATGACCTGAAGAAACGTTTACTATTTCGTTGAATAATCGTTTTCCAGCTAGATCTAGATTTTCTTTTCCTGTTAATACTGTACTGACATCAACATCAATATTATCTGACATTCTTCTTGCCATCTCTTCATTACCAGAGATTTTTATCACTGGTACAATTGGGTTGCCAGTAGGTGTTCCACGCCCAGTAGTAAAGCAAACTAATTGAATTCCAGCTGCTGCCATACCTGAAACACATTCAATATCATTCCCCGGAGAGTCCATAAAATAAAATCCTTTTCCAGGTATTTCACTTGCATAATCTACTACCCCCTGCAATGGAGCTGTCCCTGCTTTGCTTATACACCCTAAGGATTTTTCCTCTATGCTGGACAATCCACCTTCAATATTTCCTGGACTGGGGTTGCCGCCGCGCATATCTACACCCATTCTATTAATTTCTTCTTCAAACCGGGCGATTGATTGATAGAGTTTGTTTTTAACGTCATTGTTCACTGCTTTTTCTGCTAAAATATGTTCAGCTCCTATTATTTCAGTGGTTTCCCCCATCACAATGCTTCCGCCTTCTTGAATAATAAGATCCGATGCTCTTCCAAGTACTGGGTTACTGCACAAGCCTGATGTTGCATCAGATCCTCCGCATTTAACTCCTACTATGAGCTCTGATAATGGAATATCCACCAATGGGGTGTTTTTAATCTCATTTATTAACTGATCTGCTATTTCTATTCCTTTATGAATTGTATTTACAGATCCGCCTTCTTCCTGAATATCGATCCAAACAACTGGTTTTCCGGTTTCTGCAATTTCTTTTTGAATTTGTTTCGCATCCATCACTTCGCAGCCAAGGCTGACTAATAGAACAGCTCCAACATTGGGGTTTCTTCCCATGCCTACAAGGACCTTATGTGTTCGATCTTTGTCTTCGCCTACTTGGCTGCAGCCATGCTGATGAGGGATGGCAATTGACCCTGGGATCTGCTGTTGAATTTTTGTTACAACTTGATTTGCACATACTACTGTGGGCATTAGCAGCAAATGATTTCTTATGCCGCTCTTTCCGTTCGGACGACGGTATCCTTTAATGGCTGCCATTGATATTCTCCTTTAAATTTGATTGATCTCCTCTGCCGCGAATGCCTATTAAATTATGTACATGAACATGTTCCCCGTCTTCTATATCAGCTGTTGCCCGTCCAATAACTTCCCCATATTTTATGATTTCTTCACCTTCTATAATTTTCCGCAGGGCAAGTTTATGTCCAAATGGAGCAGCCTGTCTAGCCCTTAAAGTTTGAGGCTGACCGTCTATATCCATACTGAATGTAAGCAATTCATTTTTGTCTGCTCTTTTAAGCAGAGTGATAACGTTATCATTTTCATTCATGACAATACATGATATTTGAGATCCCTTTAATTGATTTACCGAATCCATGAAATAATTCCCCCCTGAGAGCAATGAATTTCCAGTCTCATTTTTATAATTCAAATATAGATCAATTGTATAACTTTCTTTATTCTTGATAGAAAGATGTAACGGACTCCCTTTCACCACTTTTCCACAAAGACTAAGAACAAATTCACTGAACATAGAATTGGACCAGGAAAACCATTCTCTCGTGTACTTTTCAGGCATATCTGCATGAAAACCTTCATGCATAAAACCCGTATTTCCATCTGTGGAAGTTAGTATCTTAAGAATATTCAACTTTTCTTCATATGAAACAGCAGTCATCCCTTGAATGGACAATGCAATAGGCCAGACATACTGTCCAGGAGTATGGGGACTTCCAATTCCTCTAGCCTTTACCCCTTCATAGTAATAGGGATTTTCCCGACTCAGTATATAGCTGCGCGTTTTTAGATAAGTTTCGTCCCTAAAACCTGTGTAACCAAGATAGGGGATAGATAATAAACTTGGAACATTTGCATCATCCATAAGGTTAAATCGCCCGAGCCCATCTGTTTCATAAGCATAAATAGAATCAAATACTGGATGATTAAAGACAGCATACTTTTCAATCCCTGTGTTAATTTCATCAGCAAGCTGCTCACAGGCTCGCTTCAGCTCCATATCCTTTATTACTTCGCCACATATCTCTGCAGCGTATTTTAATACAACAACTGCAAACATATTTGACGGCACCAAAAATCCGTATAAACAAGCGTCATCACTTGGTCTGAAGCCGCTCCAAGTCATTCCCGTCTTCGCTGTTTTCGATCCCTTTCCATCACGTATTAGTGTGTCATAATAACGGTTGGTCTCTCTAATAAATGAATATGGGGAGTTATTTTCATGATCCTGTTCTGCCGTCCATACATTTAGAATCTTTTTCAATGCTTCAACAAATAAATGATCAAAGTGCTCCACTCTGCCTGTAGACTTCCAAAATAGGTAAGAGAGCTGAATAGGATAGCAGAGGGAATCAATTTCATATTTTCTCTCCCAAATTTCGGGAAGCATTTCTGTTTGATCAGTCTGATGCCCTTTTCCATTTGCAGATTCGTTAAAGGCATTGGCGTAAGGATCTATATTAATGAACTGCAATTGACGTCTAATCACCCCTTCGATCATCTCAGCAATATTTTCGTCTTCTTCTGCTGCCATTAGATAAGGGCGCACCTGTGCTGCAGAGTCACGAAGCCACATAGCAGGAATATCACTAGTGATGACAAATGTTGTCCCATCCTTCTGAGACTTTAAAGTTGTTTCATACGTATTAACAAAGCATTGTTCAAACATCGTTTGCAGTTTTGCATCCTCAGGAAACGTTTCTTTAACAAGTGCAATTAACCTGTTTAGTGATGCTGGAATGACTTTATTTTTCATAAATGATTCCCCCCTTGCATCCTAGTGTGATAATTTCATAGGGTCATATCTTTTCCTCAGCAATGGTTTGAAACATAAACCATTGCTAGTCCCAATGTGAATGGGAAATAATATGAGCCTTCTGTGGTTTCAAGTCCTCTTATTTTAATTTGATCTCAATGACTGGAACTAAAACATCGGGTTTAATAACCGGGATTTCAAGAACCACTTCTCCATCTTCAACTACCGGTACGTTATGGTGGTGTATATCAGACTCCATATATTCATAGAATTTCACTTCGGAATGATCATGTAAAAATTGAACATATTCTATTTTTCCTGCCAGTTCGCTTAGATGGATTGTCCTGAATGGCCAAGAAAAAATATGAAGATAAATAGTTTGATCTTTTTGGGTTAATCGGCAATCTGGAGGAGAAGGAAACTCACTTTCCCCTGCACCATATATGGATGACTCATGATACTTCATCCATTCTGAAATTCTTTCCATAATTTCCATCGATTTTAAATCCCATTCTCCTCTGGCGGTTGGACCTATATTCAATAAAAGATTTCCATTTTTAGATACAGTATCGATCAGCATCTTTATGACCATTTCTGGCGACTTCCAATGAAGTTCATCCCGGTCATATCCCCAGCTTCCATTCAAGGTTTGACAGGCTTCCCACACGATATCTAAGCCGTCTTTTTTTATGGACCGTTTAGGCTGATATTGCTCGGGTGTATAAACACCCCGATTCAGATCCAGCCGATTATTTAAAATGATATGCGGCTGCAGTTTAAGAATTAATGCTTCAAGCTCCTCAGCCTTCCAATCTTTTGCCCCTTTGCCTTTGGACCAGTCCCAGTCCCTGTCCGGATAGGAAAAATCAAACCATAGATAATCGATTTTCCCATAAGACGTTAACAATTCATGAACTTGTTGATGCAGATATTGCACATACTGGTCAAACTCTCTTTTTTTAGCCTTTTCTTCTTCGTTTTCACGAAGTGAATGCAAGCCATCAATCGTAAACTCAGGGTGATGCCAGTCGATGAGGGAATGATAGAACCCTATTTTTATTCCTTCCGCTCTGAACGCATCTGCAAACTCTCTTACAATATCTTTTCCATAGGGTGAATTTGTAACTTTATAGTCCGTTGCGTCTGAGTCCCACATGGCAAATCCTTCATGGTGTTTTGTTGTGAGAACAGCATATTTCATGCCTGCCTTTTTTGCATTTACAGCCCATTCCCTCGCGTTAAAAAGGTCGGGATTAAATCGATCCATGTATTTTTTGTATTGCTCTGGGTGTATTTTCTCTTTCGTCATCACCCATTCATGTCTTGCAGGCAATGCATACAATCCCCAATGAATAAACAGACCAAATCGATCCTCTATAAACCACTGAAAATCTCCGTAATGATCTGGCCAGTCATATACGCGTTCCGTCATAAACTCCACTCCTTCTTATTCCAAATACAATGCCCGCAGGCGGGATGTCATCTCTCATAAAGCAGATTGTTAAAAGGTTACCTCTATGCCTTTTTCACTGGATTCATAGATTCCGCAAAGAATCTTCATTATCTCTACTCCATCCTGTACAGGACTAATCGGCTCTTTATTTTCAAGCACGCATTCAACAAAATGATTGATTTCTGAATGAAAAGCTTCTGTAAAGTTAAAGGTTGCATGATTGATTTGAGGCGTAATATTAAGGATCGTATTGTTTTTCTCAGATATGATTTCTAAGGAAGGCTCTATTTCTGCTCCACCTTTATCCCCATAAATTTTTATTGTTGTCTCATCTTTTTTAGCATGCAGGGTGAAGCTTGAATCTACAAAAAGAGTAGCCCCATTTTCAAAGCGAATAAGAGCATTTGCCATATCTTCTACATTATTTTTTGTCGCGTCATAATCTGCAGCTTTATAAAAAGAGAGATTCTTAACATTTGAACGATTCCCTAATAAATCATAAGTGTTGCCTGAAATAGATTTGACCTTTGGGCGGCCCATTAAATACCAGCATAAATCTATTACGTGGACACCAATATCTATTAGTGGACCACCGCCGGAACGCTCCTTATCAGAAAACCATCCTCCCGGGTTTCCCAAACGGCGAATACTTGAAGCTTTTGCATAATAAATCACGCCGAGTTCTCCAGCTTCAATAAACGTTTTTAAAATTTGGGTATTGCTTGCAAACCTTCTTACAAATCCGACTTGAAGAATTTTCCCGCTTTTTTTGACTGCATCTTCAATTTCAAGAGCTTTTTCAACACTTGTGGTTAATGGTTTTTCAACTAAAACATGTTTTCCGGCATTCAGCGCTGCAATGGCAATTTCAGCATGTGTATTATTCCATGTGCATATACTGACAGCTTGTATTTCTCTGTCTTCTAATAGTTTTGTATAGTCCGTATAGTATTTTTCTGCATTGTATTTTTCTGCTGTTGTTTTTGCTCTTTCTTCGTTTAGATCGCACACAGCGTAAAGTTCTGCACACTCATGCATTGAAAAACTGCCTAAATGCATTTCTGCAATTGAACCCGCACCAATAACCCCTATTTTAAGTTTCCTCATTGATAATCCCTCCGATTTAAAATCTACTTCCATAACCTTTTAATATTGTTCAAACCAATTTCAATGGCCTTGAGGCAATCTTCCATGCCTTCAAATTCAAGTGAAATGTACCCGTCATACCCAAAAGATTTGAGAACTTGAATAATTCCTGAAATATCCAAATCACCTTGTCCTGCAATTGCACCTCTTAAAAAGTTTCCAGCACTTGTCTGGAAAAATCCTTCCCCGGGGAATTGAGTATGCGGACGGATATAAAAATCTTTAAAATGGACCATTGATGCTAAAGGAATCGTGCGTTTTACTGCAGATAATGGATCTTCATCCACACATAGAAAATTACCAATATCCAGAGTTGTTCTAAAGTTTTTTCTATCAACCGAGTGGACAATCTGTCTAATCCGGTCTGCATGCTGAACATGAAAACCATGATTTTCGATGCTGGTAATAATTCCATACTGTGCAGCATAGTCAGCAATTTCTCTGCAAGCCTTGATAATAATCGGCAAATCCTTCACAAACCGTTCAATAGAAGTATTTTCTTTTTCTCTTGATGCAATATCATGGCGCATTCGCTTTACTCCAAGAGCATGTGCTATGTCAACCTGCATTTTCAGCTGTTCTATTTCTTGATTAAATTGAGCTTCATCTTTGTCAACGAAATTGGCGCCTACTGCATAATTAGAGATCTCAATCCCTGCTTCTTTTGCTTTTTCTACAATATCGCTAATCAATGCGCTATTATCACTTAGCGTAAAACCAATTGGGACGATTTCGATATGTTCTCCGCCATGTTCTTTAAGCCAATCAATCGCATCTAAAATGTTCATATTTCCTGATCGAAGTGCGGAATAAAAACTGTAAGAACTTACACCTAGTTTCATAGATAACCTCCATAGTATGAATGGGAAATGAGAAACAATTGAGATCAAGTATTTTTTATGTAAACCAAATAATAGTAAGGCTTCATCCCCTTAATGAATGGGAATGAAGCCAGACCTTTTATTTCTCTTCTTTATACCGGTCGTATGCTTTCTGATAGATTTTAACCAATTTATCCACGCCCATTTTATCAATGGTTTTGATGTATTCGCCCCACTTCGAAATTGGCTCTTGTCCTGTGATAAACTTAGCTTCCATTTGCTCTACATAAGCTTCAAGATCAGCATTGATAGCAGCAACTTCTTTTAGCTCCTCAGGAGTTAGAAAAACCTGCGGCATTGCTACTTGTCCAACTGGTTTGATTTTATTTTTTGTTTCAGCCACAACAAATGGATCATATTCATTTCCTTCGTATACAATTGGAGAATCTAAATGAGCCCATGTAGGAACATTTATCCCATAGTTTGGTGTTAAAGTTCCTTTGTAATCTTCAATCGATGTTCCATCTTCACGAGGTATTTGTCTTCTTAGATTCTTATCCTTATCTGCCCACTCCCAAATATCTCCTTCATCCAGAATGCTCAGGAACTCGTTTCCTTCCTTGGAATAAGAATAGTCCACCCAGCGCATAGAAGCTTCAGGGTTTTTATTGACATTCGTAATGGCAAACTGTCCGACACTTTGTCCGGGGCTAATGGCAATAACAGGTTTATCAGCACCCTTACCGGTAACAGGCTGCATCATAGGGTTTGTTGTACCATTTGGCATACCAAGAAAATCTCCAGGCGCCCAGTTTGCAAACAATCCGACGCGATTAGCTTTTCCTTTTGCCCCCTTTTGGTCCCAAGACTGAGAGAATACTTCATTATCCAGTAACTCTTCTTTATAAAGCTTATTCATAAATTCCAGGTAATTCTTAAACCCTGGCTGAGCTGCTCCATACTTCACTTCGCCGTCATAGGTGCCTACTCCAATTGACACAACACCAAAGAATCCCATAAACCATTGATTAATATCCCACATCTCAGCTGCAGTTAGCGGAATTTCATCTTGTTTTCCATTTCCATTAGGATCTTCTGTTTTAATTCGTACTAATAAGTCGTACAATTCCTCACTTGTTTTAGGCAGTTCTTTCACATTTAAAGCTTTTAAAAATGAGCCATTATACCACATAGGATGAATATTCCACTGCAAGGTTCTATCTACAGTCGGCAGAGCATAAATGTGACCATCCAGGGCAGTTATACTTTTCTTTACGTCCGGATACTCTTTAAACATCGCTTGTATATTTGGAGCATACTTTTCAATTAAGTCATCTAATGGAACTAACAATTTCTGTTCGCTGTATTTTATAATTTCACTGTTCGTCAAGGAAGCGCCATAAAATATATCAGGAAGTTCATTACTGGCAAATAAGAGATTCTTTTGTGTTTCAAAACTATCATTGGGAGGCGTATCAAACTCAAAATGAATATTTGTTTTCTTCTCCATCATTTTAAAATATTTCATATCTTCCCACTTCGCTCGGCCAACATTGGGGCCAAACATAGATAATGTAACTTTCTCATCAACAATCGGAAAACCTTCGCTGTTAATCTCTGCACTTTTGCCTTTTTCAGAACTTGCTTCCTGATTGTTTGAACATGCAGAGAGCATACCTGCCAATAGAATTGAAATCATTGGTAAAGCTAATCTTTTCTTCACAGTAATCCCCCTCATAATAATTAGATAGTAGTCTTGAACTTACCGCCGCTTTTTCTATCAGCATTCGCTGCCTCCAAAAAAAGCAGGCATTTATCCTTTAACAGAACCAATCATCACACCTTTGACAAAGAAACGCTGCATAAACGGATAGATGATGATAATTGGCAAAGTTGCTACAATGATGACGGCATATTTCACAATATCCGCAATTTCAGCTTTTCGCTGCAAGGCCTCAGCAGTCGCCCCAGACATATCTGCACTCATTTCCTGTAAGACAAGGATTTGCCTTAAGACCAATTGTAAAGGATATAAATCCTGATCTCTTAAGTAAATAAGCGCTCCGAAATAACTATTCCAATGTCCTACTCCGTAAAACAAGGCCATTACAGCAATAATAGGAGCTGATAGTGGAAGAATGATCTTGAGAAACAAATTGAAGTTACTGCATCCATCGATTTTTGCCGCTTCTTCCAATTCATTTGGGATTGACGTTTGGAAAAAAGTGCGGCAAACAATAATATTCCAGACTGAAGCTGCACCAGGAAGGATTAAAGCCCACATAGAATCCATTAACCCAAGACTTTTCACAATAATATAGGTTGGAATCAGGCCTCCGCTGATAAACATAGTGACAAGCATCATTCCCATGATAAAGCCTCGGCCAACAAAATCTTTCCTGGCTAACGCATAGGCAGCAGGGATTGTCACCATCAGATTAACTGCTGTTCCTACTGCTGTGTAGATGATGGTATTTTTATAGCCAAGCCAGATTTGCTCGTTTTGAAAGACACGTTCATATCCTTCAAATGTCAGGTTGATAGGGAGAAGCCACATCTCCCCTGAGTTCACAAATTTCGGATCACTAACAGACGCACTGATAATGTAGATTAGCGGATACACTACGATGATAAGTGCCAGTGATAGGTAGAAGTAGCATAAAAGCTTAAAAAATCTGTCAGCAGCTGTATCTTTAATCATTCCAACACCCCTCTTTTTACCATAAGCTTGTCTCCGATTTTTTCCGGGCAATTTGGTTAACAATTATGAGCAAGGCTGCATTAATGACGGAATTGAATAATCCGACCGCAGCACCGAAGCTATATTGACCTTCTAAAAGACCGACACGATAGACAAAGGTAGATATGATATCAGATGCTTCCATATTCAAAGGATTTTGAAGAAGCAGCACTTTTTCAAACCCTACTGATAATAAGCTTCCTGCATCCAGAATAAACAGAATAACCATTGTTGGAACTAGAGCCGGAATATTGATATTCCAAATCCTTTGCCATCTTGATGCACCATCTACAATGGCTGCTTCGTGCAGCTGCTGGTCAACGCCGGCTAATGCCGCTAAATAAATGATGGTTCCCCAACCAGCGTTTTGCCAAATTCCCGACATTACATAAACAGTCGAAAACCATTTAGGATCTGTCAGAAACGGAATAGGTTCCATCCCCAGCATCTCGATAAGATTATTAATCATTCCTGTTGTTGGAGATAAAAATGTAATAATCATCCCAGACATAATAACAATAGAAATGAAATGAGGTGCGTATGTGACGGTTTGAACTGTTTTCTTAAACATGCCATCACGTATTTCATTCAGCGCAAGTGCTAGAATAATAGGAATGGGAAAGCCTACAATCAGGCTATATACACTGATTTCGATCGTATTTTTAATCAGGTCCCAGAAATAATAGGATTCAAAAAATCTCTTGAAATGTTCAAATCCTACCCAGGGGCTCCCCCAAATACCTTGTACTGGATAATAATCCTTAAATGCGATTTGTATGCCATACATCGGCATGTAGTGAAAAAGGATCAAGTACGTTACTAAAGGAAGTACAAAAAGATACAATTGCCAATTCTCTCTGACATTTTTCTTGGTTTTCTTTCGCTGTATTCTTTTAAACTCCTGATCTTCCTTCTTTTTTCTAAACTTGATAATTTTACTGGCAGGCTTTAAAGTTTCAGCAGATGCACCCTCATTCTTCTTATTAAGAACACCCAAGAATTCCCCTCCCTTTATTTGATATTTTTTCTGTTTTCATTTTTTCACAATTTTGAATACGGGGTAAATATGTCATATATTTTCGTTATGTAAGCGCTTAAAAATAGTGGAAATCCAAATAAATAATCGTTTTTACACATTCACGTTAAATTCTACATATGCCGGTTTCATAAAGACTCTATTTAAAAATCTGCGGTTTATTGTTATCCTTATGATAGATTTTATTTAGAATTTTCAATCTTGTTAACGCTTTCTTAATCAGAAATAATTTCGAACGGTGGTGATAGTTAATGGGGTCTAACACTTTGATTGGAAAATTCTACACTCTGGCAGAATGGATATTAAAGGCTATGTATCTGCATTTGCTGTGGATCATTTTTACTTTAGCAGGAGGAATTGTATTAGGGGTTATGCCTTCATCTACAGCTGTCTTTTCAATCATTAGGAAGTGGCTTCAAGGGGAGACAGATTTGAAAACCTTCCCTTTTTTCCTGTCCGTTTATAAATCAAGCTGGAAAACGACAAATTTGGCAGGCTTAATATTTTTATGTTTAAGCACTGTACTGCTGGTTGATCTGCAGCTGAATGAACTTACTATTAAATCTGCTCTTATCCATTTACCTCTTCTGCTGTTTGGTTTGTTATTAAGCAGCACCATGATCTTATTCTTTCCTGTCTATGTGCACTATGATTTAAAAATCTTTCAGCATATTAAGCAGGCATTTATCCTATCACTGGCACAGCCATTGTGTGTAATGGCCATTTTATTATGGATCGTAACAGCGTATATCCTTTCGCTGTATATCCCTATTATCTTTTTATTCATGGGGATCTCTGTTGTAACTCTTCCAATAATGTGGTTTTCCCTGCATTCCTTTAACAAATTAGAAGCAAAATCAATGAATTAAAAGGGGTGTTGCTATGAAAAAGATGACTTCGAGATTATTGCTGCAATACATCTTTTCTTATTTAATTATATTTTTTGTTCCATTTTCTGTAATGGCCCTCATTTTATATCACAATTCTGTTTCCAGTATAAGAGAAGAAATTGAACTGTCAAATTTGCATAATTTAAATCATGTGAAAAACCTGACAGATAATCGCATGCAGGAGCTTAGTAAGATCGGAACTCTTATATCATATGATCCAAATCTTACACCTTATATGATAAAGATGAAGGAAAATCACCCTGAGGCAAAAAAAAGCCTGGATAAATATAAAGAAAACAGTTCTATCATAACGGACCTTTATCTCTACTATAATGATCAGGATCATATTTACTCTTCTGAAGGACTAATGTCAACAAATACATTCATAGAATACAAGACAACCTATACGGAAATGAAGACATTTTTGATGGATATAGAGTCCTCAACCTACCCTTTTATAAGCAATAATCTGAAATTATCCAACAATACAACCGCCTATATTTATCCGCTTCCCTCAGGAGCTGTAAAGCAATACGGCAGTGTCATATTTAAACTGAAAGACTCTTTCTTTAAAGACATGATTAACAATATTCTTGGTACATACGAGGGGAAAGTTTTTATTTTAGATCATAATAATAAAGTAATTGCGACCAACAATAGGTATTCCGAAACCATCGATTTAAACCAGATTGAAAAGATCGCTTCTTCAAAAAAATCATTTATTGGCGAACTTAAAATTGATGGAAACTCCTATTCTATTTCATCCGTAAACTCAGAAAGAAGTAACTGGTCATTTGTTGCAGCCATACCTACTGAGCAATTTTATGGAAAAGTATCAAAATTCAGCACGTTTATATGGCTGATTATACTTGGGATCGCAACCGCGGCTTCAATTCTTGCCATCATGCTGGGCTTATACCAATATCGTCCGATCAAAAAAATAATTGAATTTATTAAAAATAAAGATGAAAGCTTACAATTTTCGAGTAATAACGAACTGGATACCGTACGCAGCACTTTAGAAAACATTTATCTCAATCAGGAACAGTTAAATAAAATCGTATTGCACCAGGAGCCACTCGTACGTGATCAATGCCTAATGATGCTTTTGCAAGGACAGATGGATAAATATATGCAGTCAGAAGGCTTATTGGAATCGCTGAACATTCAAATTGATGGTCCCTATTCATTTGTATTTACGACAGAATTAACAAGCAGGCAGCTAAGCACCATAGATATGAAGAAACTTGAGCTTTCTTCCAGCAGTTTAATAAAAGAGGTAACTATTTTTAGTGTTGAATTAATCAATAATAAGACTATGGTTTATGTGGCCAATGGAAATTCTGATAATCCTTCTGTTAAAGAAAGACTTATTAATGAATTTCAAAGAATCCTAATGAAGCACAATCCCAATCCCAAAATTGGTGTAGGTGAAACGTATAAAGGAATTAATCACATAAATCGTTCTTTTATTGAAGCATCAGCAGCCTTGGAATTCGCAAAATTAAGCGAGAAAAGAGATATCATTGCATTTACAGAAATAGATGAACTCAATGAAAAAATGTGGATCCCAAAAGAATACCTTTTAAAATTGTCGATGAGCTATAAACAGGGGGATGCTGAAATTGCATCTGAAACAATCATAACTTTGTTTAACTGGCTTCGAGACAACAGTTCATCTATTCATTTACTAAAAGGGATGACCTATGACGTAGTAAACACAATCACTAAAACAGTGAATGACATGAATGTACCGTGTAATTTCGGCAAAATCTATCAATTGATAGAAAGACAGTCATTTATCGAGATTGAAAAAAACTTAATTGAAATGACAATTGATATCTGTGCAGAAATTTCAAAAACAAAAGAATCTCAAAAAAACCAATTAGAGCAAAATATTCTCGATTATCTTTCAAACCACTACGCTGAGTACGAATTAAGCCTAGAAGGAATGGCAGAGCAATTTGGCTTATCAAGCTCTTATCTGAGCCGTTTTATAAAAGAACAGACAGGAACAACTTTTTCACAGTATGTATGGAACTTACGGACAGACGAAGTAAAGAAACAACTGCTTCAGACTAATTCTTCCATCAAAAAAATTATATCTGAGGTAGGATATATTGATGTACCGAACTTTATCAGGAAATTCAAAAACTCTGAAGGTATTACACCTGGGCAGTTCAGAAAATTATATACAAAAACCACGGAATAACACAGGGACAGTCAAACTAACACAAGAAGCCTTTTCCTGAATGGGGAAAGGCTTCTTTTCTTTGTACTACTTAATGTGGGTGAAACCAGATTGAATGACCGCTGCAGATACTTCATGGTCACGATATACACCTATTAGCTTTCCATCCTTCCCGGCTGCAAAAAGCACAGACCGTTCAGCTTCCAGCAGGAACTCATATGTTGTTCCGTTTTGCGTGTTTTGTATTTCCATCTCAATATCTTCCCCGCATTCGGAAACAAAGATAAACAGATCCTCAGAATGAAAACTGAGCTTGCGTCCATATATACCTGGATAATTGCCTTTTATCCATCTTAAATCTTCAGTGACACCAGCAACATTCAAAGCATACTTATAAAGTTCGGAAATTGGTTCATTTCTTTCGTTTAGTTCAATTGATAACGGAGACCACAAAAGCTTCCCTTTTCCGATCTTGTATTGCTGAATCTCTGTTGGCTGGATACAATCCAGCGGGATCTCCTTCATTACTTCTGCTATTCGTTTGTCTGGGAACGATGCGAGATGCCTTGTATTATTAATGAACATAAATTCTTCTCTTCTAATATTTCCGACTGAAGTTTTTCCGACAATTCGCTTTGCTCTTTCAGTCTTATTCCAATACTCATCCAAGCTTATTGGCCCGGTATATAACAATGTAGCTCCAGTAGCCTCCACTATTTCAAGAAGCTTTTCAAAAGCATTTGTATTAAAGGTATGCGCACTTGGCACTATGATTAATTTAGATGGATTTATCCTTAAATCATCCAAATGATATTCACTTATTGCCCGAAAAGCTACATTTAATTCGCAGGCCATAACTCTAGTTAATCGTGCAGTAGAATCAAAAGCCAAACGCCTATTTGAAAAATCATTGGAAAATGGGAAAATAACAGCTACTTCTTCCATTTTTCTTCCTTCAAATATATGGCTGATGTCTTTCATAAACGCCCCAAAATCATACGATACATCAGCCTCCGGCTTTTCTGTGCCATCGGCTCTTAATGCTCCAATATTAGACTCATTTATATTGTTCATAAAATAATTTGTATTCCATATCCATTGAACAGCGCCAGCCCCGGCCCCGGCGAAAGAATAAGCATATTTCCTTTCGAGAATATTCCTTAACTCTTCTTCCGTTCTCTTTGCGATATTATCTGGACGCTCGACATACATGATTCCTGTTTCTTGAATTAAATTTGGTTTATTTGGAGCTTTCGTAAAGATGCTGTCCCATAAAAGCTGATCCATAAACCACCACGAATGATTCGTTGTATAGTCTACAGCCTCTTCATAAAACATCGGTGAGGGTCTTTGAGACGTCAATGCTTCATCCTGTCCCACTGTTACCAATTGATCCGGTGTGAAATGCTTAATTGCAGCTGTTAAATCTTTTGCCCATTTATTATGCATATCCATAGTGTAGAAGGTATAGTCAAACCATTTTAGTCCGCGATTTCCCCAAGCCATGTTTTGAATATGTGAGTTGATTTCACTAGGTTCAGGGGTATCGATGCTGTTGAAATCAGCAATTTCTGCCGGAGTTGCATTCCAATTTTCTTGAAGGTTTTCAATTGTTCGATGTTTATTCTTTAACCACTTGCGAAATTCCTTTTTATCGTATGAATCATGAAGAGATCTCGGTCCGGAAAATCCGCGATCTGGATCAAACATAGATGGTTCATTAATTAAGTCCCAATTTAAATTCTTCGTCTCTTTATGTCTTTGCACAATTGTTGTAATAAACCGTTTTTGTGCTTCTACACTCCTTGGATCTAAGTATGGATTTTCTCCATCCCACATTTCCGGCGTGAATGAGAAAAAGCAGAAAGTAACATCAATTTCATACTTTTTTGCACAAAGAACAAACGCATCTAAAGCTCTCAAGACTTCCTCACTTACATGCCCGTCCACAAACATGATGTTGCGGTAAGCGGTCCAGATGCCTGTTCTTACATAATTAATATTTGCCTTTTTCATCTGGGCAAAATCACGATCCCAGACCGCAGGGTTAGGCAGAAATAAAAAATAGCGCGATACATCTGAGGTCATGTAAGTCATGCCAACAATAGGCAAAGGCTTCCCGTTCTTTCGGAAATAATCCCGATCGACTGCTAAAGGCTCCCCTTTACTTAATAAAGATCGGTCCATTCCCCAGAATCCCTGCTTATAAATCAGTTTTTCTCCTGCATTTGAAGTCGCCGTACACACAACATTATATAAGCCAGGTGATATTGTAATATCAGGATGAATTCTTTTAAAACCCAAGTAGCTTGAAACCGTTGCTTGAAAACTATGAGTAAATACTTCAGCATGATCTTTTGTAATTTTTAACTCAAAGGTCCATTCTGTGCTCTTCTTATGAATGGACTGAAATTGAAGAGAAATTGCTGGTGATTCATTCACTTCATAACAGGCATAATTAGTTTTCAGCCAAATTTCTGTAACGCCGCAGTTCATGTATTGGGAAAGATTTTCTAACAGGTGAATGCTTTGTTCATTATAAAAAGGATTTGCCAGCTCTTGATTAATAAAAATCCATCTTCCGCCCGGAAATTTCCCCTTATAATTTTCTATCAATACAACAGGAGCCGTTATTTTTCTTTCTCCCTTATTTTCACCTGTAAGCAAAGGATAAATTCTGGCATCCATAGGTCCGTTAGAACCCATCTCTTTTTCTATCGAACTTTTTTTTGTTACATGCAAAATAAAATTATAGGTGTCTTCTTTAGAAAATAGGGCTTCAAAGCCATCAAGTAATGGAATTTCCTTATTATGATTCAGGGTTTTTACATCTTTAGATTTTACTGAGAGCGCTTCATGTATGTTTAGATGCATGTGATATCCGGTTTGTTCTCTTTCTATTTCCCACGAACCATTTATAAAGTTGCATGGCTTGCGAAAAGGAATGCCGCCAAGATATAAAAGCCCCTTACCCTTTTCTAAAAATGACGATATATGGCCCCAAGATCTTTTAGGAAAATAAGGACCATGCATGTGGATAAAACTGCTGTATACAGGATTCCTAAGTTCCATTTCCAAATTCTTCGAATCCACAACAGTAAACTTTTCCTTTAAAAGATTTAACCATTCACGTGTTGGCCTTAATCCAGCAAAGGGAAACGCTTCATCATAAAATACCAGAACCTGCTTCAACTAAAATCCCCCCATATGTGTTTGCCGATAATAAAAGAGCACCTCATTATTGAAAAGCTCTGCATCAGTTTACCATTCCTATTGATTCGTACAATATGTGTATTATGACTAGGCTTTGTAAGAATTTACTTTCCATTATAGACCGGATATTTCTGCTGCTCTTGCGGCATCTATTTAAATTCTCTCCACAGTAACAGCCTATTTTTTTAAAAAGGCAAATAAAAAAGGGAAAGGAACTTGTCATCCCTCACCCTGGCCATTGTTTACTTAAACTTTTGTATAAAAGCAATTGCTTCCGTAATATCTTGGATGGGATTTGCTTTAACTTCTCTCTCTATTGTCAGGTAGCCCCTGTAATCTGCCTCTTGAAGAGCTGCGAAGTAATCTGTAAAATTGACATGCCCTTTACCCAGCGGCACTTCCATAAAATATTCTCCTGAACTAACCATCTCGGCAATTTTCTCATGATCCGTTCCGCTGTCATGGCCAAGGAACCCATAAACATTCCTTGGATCAACTGGTTTGTATTGGATTCCATCTTTGACATGAGTATGGACGAGATACTCTTTAAGCAATTTCACACCCTCAACTGGATCATCTCCAGTTACCATAACCATATTTGCAGGATCAAAATTAACGGAAACACCATTTGTACTGAGCGAGTCTAAAAATGATTTCAGCCGTTTAGCCGTTTCAGGGCCTGTCTCGATGGCAAAGTAAGCATTCAGGCTCTTCGCATAAACACCCAGATCCTCACATGCCCTTTGCATAGAATCATATATTCTGGAATCAGGATCTTCAGGTATGATTCCAATATGAGTAGTCACAATGTTTGTACCCAGCTCTACTGCCAAATCTAGTATTCTTTTTGATTTCTCAATTTTTAAGGGATTAAGACCATGATCTTGAAATCCGTGTCCGCCTAAGTCCCCGCAAAGGGCACTTATCTCTAAACCTAATCCGTCTATCATTGATTTAAGGTTTTTTCTGGCTGCAGATGATACATTTTCAGGACTCATTTCACCTGAAACAGCGTAGATCTGAACACCATCCGCACCGAGCTTTTTTGCTGTTATTAAACCCTCTTCAAGCGGCAATTGCAAACTGTCAACAATAATACCCGTTTTATTCTTTAATTTTTTTATATTCTTGGTATCCATTTTAACTCTCCTTCCTTTATAAGCAGTTCTGTTCAGTCATACTCACACTCTAAAATTAAACTTCATCCCAGATTCGGCGGACGTTATCCATGCCAATTCTGGTGCCTTCCTGACAGTTTTCCATCCCCTCAAATTCTACAGTTAAATAGCCATCGTAGCCTGATTGCTTGACCAGCCTTAATGCTTCACGGATATTAATATCTCCATGCCCAACAATAGCCCCGCGCAGATAATTATTGTTTACCGTTCTGAACCAGTCACCGCCGCCGGGATTCTCATAGTAAGGGCGTATATAAAAATCTTTGACATGGACTGTCTTGGCATATTTGACATTCTTCTTTACTCCCACCAGAGGGTCTTCGTCAATACATAAGAAATTACCTATATCAAGGGTTGTTTTAAAATTATCCCGCTTTACAGCATGAAGCACGCGCTGTACACGATCACTAGATTGTACGTTGAAGCCATGATTTTCAATTGTTGTTGTTATGCCAAATTGATCTGCATAATCAGCAATCAGCTGACTTCCTCTTACCATCTGCTCAAAGTGCTCTTCAAAATAGTGTATGGTCATTTCTTCTTGCTCTAGTCTAAATGAAGTAACATCATGCCGCATAATTTTAATGCCCATTCGGTTCACAACATCCACATGTTTTTTTAATCTTTCTACTTCTTCTAAAAACGCCTGTTCCGTTTCCTGGATAAAATTAGCCGGGAGGGAATAGGCAGATAATTCGATTCCTGCATCAAGAGCTTTTTCTCTTATTGCATCTGCCAGTTCGATATTGTCAACTACCGAAAAACCGTATGGAACGAGTTCAAGATGAGTACCCCCATTTTCAGCTACCCACTGTACAACATCCAATATGGTAAGGCTTCCATTTGTAAGATCCTTTAATAAACTATAAGAACTAATTCCAACTTTCACTATTCATACACTCCTTATATTTTAAGATTCTGCAAGATAAGTTTTTTTGCTTGTTTAAAGCTAATTGAGAGATAAAACTAGTTTGCTGACCAGGTAATATCTTTGCACAATGCCGTGCTTCTCGAATGATCAGGGCTGACAGCCAGCAATTCTAAATAGGTTTTTCGTTCATGATGTCTATTTTTTAATTGATGAATATAGTAAACTTCATCATAAATTCTACCTACTAATTCGCGATTCCTCTCTCCTGTTACATGGTATATTTCATAAAATAAGACATTTTCCGCATCGAAGTCCCAGGATAGGAATACATCGGCTGTTCCCTCACTCATTTTCAGATGATCAATTGTAAACCCTTTTGGCTCTTTTGGTTTGTCTGTTTGTTCTCCTTTTGCCAAATGAATTTGTCCAAGATTCAGACAATAATCTCTTTGGCCGTTAGCAACTTGTATTCCTATAGCTGCTATTACTCTCCCTTTAAAGTTTGCCAGTGAAAGAGAATTTGAAGTCCAATCAGAGGTCATTTTTTCTTCACTGTCCACCCAATAGAACTGATATGGCTGATCTTCAAAAATAAGACCAAACTTAAAGTCTTTTGAGTGATCTTTTAGATTGCTTTTATATGTAAATGAAAGAGAAACATCATCATCTACTGGTAAGCATGTCTTAAAAAGTCTTATTTCTGCTGCTTGATCTTCCGTTAAATCTCCGCTTATTTTAAGTGATGAGCCTCCATCGTAGGCTGTTTGGTAATCATAAGAAACAGAGATTGAGTGATCGGACCTGCTGTTTGTCACCCACCATTGCCATGTTGGCAAAATATCTTGAATACTGGCATTATTCCATTCTTCCGCGCTTGCCAGTTTCCCATTTACAAAGAATCTTTTCCCATGCCCTGTATTGAAACTTGTAAGAAAAGGATAGGAACCAATAACAGATCTCTCAGGTATATAACGGGAAACACCGTCCCAGCAGCGAAACTCTTCAGGATTGACTGCTTTATATTCATCTTTGTACGGCTTATATAACGTTCTCCCTATAGGATCTAAAGGACTTTCTGTAGGACCGCACCAATAACGTCTTTCTCGTCTATATACTTCTTCTTGATCTTCTGGGTCCAATTTATTATCGTAGCGATTCCATACAAAATCTGTGCCGAACAGAGCCCAGCCTGTTCTAGGCTCACCGTTCTCAGGGAATATCAGTCTCGTATCATACGGGGGATTATATCCATATTTATCATTTTCTGTTCCTGCAAATACTTCTGTATAAGGGTCTAAACCTATTTTTTCAGCATGGCTATTAGAATACTCCAATCGCTTATCATTCCACGCATAATTTAAGAAAATGCTGTTGCTGACCCTTTCTGCCCCATCTCTTACCCATCTATCATTTTTTTCGTTAAACTCATTCTGATAGTTTAACTTTCCATCTTTAAGAATGGCATCATACCATTGAACATGAAAAGGCTTTGATGCTTTTTTTTGCATGTATTTCATCATTTTCATTAAACTCTCACTGTCTTCTTGTGTGATCGTAGCTTCCTGATTAATAAAGTATCCATCAAATCCGAAATATTCACTCATTTCCAGCAGTTTGTCGGCAACTGGAAAGGTATGATCTTCTTTCTCCTCAACCCATTCAGAAAATTTTTGGCCTTCACGGGGCCAAAACCATTTCCCTAAGCTTAAGACACCGTTCCGATGTGCAGCGTCCGTATAAGCGGGGTTAGGTAAATTGATCACACCATATTGAGGATTCTCTTCTTGTGAATCTAAAATAGGCAGCCCATGCCATGCCCCGTAAATATCTGTATACTGCCAAAATTTAAGGAGGTTCTTTGCAAAAGATTTACCGTATTTAAAACTGATTGCTGATTTATCATAATCTGCTGATAAATTCATTACCTGTGGAAGCGGACTGAGTTTGGGATTAACTTGAGTTGGTGCAAAAAATGGAATTCTCTTTGCCAATGGAACACGGGACCGATTATATTTTGCAAAGGGATCTGACTCAGCACTCCAATTTTTAATATCATTCACATTATAGCCATGAAGACGAACCGGATTCGTTTCTCTGCCTTTAACACTATTAGTCAACGTTTCTCTCCTCCCTAATAAATAATTAATACCTCAATGTCACAGCATGAAGTAAAGTGATTTTTTAAACACAGCCTCCAATCTAACAATTAATTATTTATAGCTTTGCAAATTAATAGCATTATTTATATATGTATCTTTTTTTTAATGTGTCGTAACTGACAATTCTCTGCTAAATTGGGAATGTGTATATTTTAGTTAAGGCGTGCAGTACAGAATTTGGGGATGCATAAGGGGTCTATGAGTATCCAAGTCTGGGTTTTTGTAGATTTTGGGGAAGCATAAGAGGTCTTTGAGTATCCAAGTCTGGGGTTTAGTGGAATTTGGGGTGCATAGAGGGTCTATGAGTATTCAAGTCTGGGGTTTAGTGGAATTTGGGGATGCATAGAGAGTCTATGAGTATCCAAGTCTGGATTTTTGTAGATTTTGGGGAAGTATAAGAGGTCTTTGAGTATCCAAATCTGGGGTCTAGTAGAATTTGGGGAAGCATAGAGAGTCTATGAGTATCCAAGTCTGGGTTTTTGTAGATTTTGGGGAAGCATAAGGGGTCTATGAGTATCCAAGTCAGGTATTTTGTAGAATTTTGGGAAGCATAGGGGGTCTATGAGTATCCAAGTCTGGATTTTTGTAGAATTTGGGGAATCTTCAGATAAAAAAACAACCTAAAAAACCTTGATATACTCAAGGTTTTTTTAGGTTATTCCATCTGCTAATTCTGCAAAAATTGCCTTGGGATCATCCCCGCTCCAACCACTCCAGCTTTCTGATCCAATAAAGCATGCTTTAATTTTAAATGGGGTCTAAGACTTGGATACAAAAGCGGAACCACTTTCTCCTTTAAAGGATCAAGCATCAAATCCTTAGATTTCATCACTCCGCCTCCAAGAACGATAACCTCGGGATTTAAAGTATGAACAATATTGGCAATCCCCATTGCCAAATAGCTAAGCGCTTCATCAATAATCTCAGCTGCCTCTTGATTGCCTTCTTGAGCAAACAGGAACACTTCTTTTGCACCGTGGCCTGGCCCAAATACAGACTCAGCTTTTCTCCCAATTGCCGTGCCGCTTGCAAGTGCCTCTAATGCTCCTTTGTTAAGGTTAGGAGCATCTATTGCATGTGGATCTACTATCATATTTCCAATTTCACCGCAGTTTCCCTGAGCCCCTGATATTAGCTTTCCGTTATAAACGTACCCCCCGCCAATGCCTGTAGAAACGGTTATATAAAAGACGCTTTCTGCTTCTTTACCAGCACCGATCAGTGCTTCTGCAAGTGCAGCTGCATTGGCATCGTTTTCAAGATACACCGGCAAATGAATGGCAGACTCAATCATTTTTGTTAACTCAATATTTTTCCAGCTGGAAAGATTGGGAGGTTCAATAATGATTCCCTTTTTTGCATCCAATGGTCCTGGCGCTCCAATACCTACTGATCGTACAGCATGTTTTTCCTGCAGTGATTGTATCATTGCAATGATCTTTTCAATAGCTGGAAGCGGTCCATTTTCCGCTTCTGTCGGGCATCCAAGCTCTTCTATAATAATCCCGTTATCATCCATTACTGCCACCCGAATGTTTGTCCCGCCTAAATCGACTCCGATGTTCATTTCCCCCACCATCCCATCAAACTTGTATAAGATTAATCATATTGTCTATGCTTCTTGTGCACAACAGGAAAATTGAAATTATTTTCTCGTTTAATAATAAAACCTCAATGAGATCCAGCTCACCGAGGTTTATTCTTTAAACGATCTATTAAAAACAACTTCTTATTTTTCATATGAATGAAGCTTCAATGAAAATCTAAATTTAGCATCTTCTTCGTACCACATTGGAAAATTCGTTCCCCATACATTATTGTATAAATTAAAATGAAAGCCGTTTTCTAAATTCGAAGGTTTATTATCAAGCTGTAATAATCGTTTCTCTCCAGGAGACACAAGAGGGACATCCTTTGTTTCAATGACAGCCCATCCGTCGGCTCCATGGTAAGTTACTCCCGACTGTATGCCATGAAGGTTGCGGTTTCCGTTTTTTACAACCTCATATGGAGAAATCAGGGTGCCCATTTTATCCATTTTCCAAAGAGACGGATTATCTACCTGCAGACTAAATGAGAACCATATCGCTTCAGGAAGACGGTTTGCATCTTTTTCAAACCAATTCATTTCAATATCAATCGTTGGCTCATGCTTTAAAAATGTATAGATAATCTCAACTTCTCTTGGAGCACCGTACAGCTCTGCAGCCTGAACCGGCAAACGAAGGTTTACATAGACTCGATCTAAGCTCTGATCTTTATGCTTTGTCAGGGAAATTAATTCAGGACGATAAAGAGTATGTACAGGAATGGGCTCTACCAGCTCCATGCCCGGCTTCCCTTGATCTGCCTCTGACCAGCGGTAGGTTTGATGAAGATTTTCTACATACTGCTTAAACCACGTCTGATAGTTTTCTGTTCCGAAAGATTCATAGGAAAATACACCAAGCCGCTGATCTTGACTGGCCCACTCTTTACCTGATTGATCAAGTAATCGGGAGATGGAGCCATCATCCGAGAAGGATACTTGGAACTCCCCAAGTGAATATACAGCGCCTGTTCTCATTTCCCCTAAAAAGTTCCCTTCATTCTTAACAGGCACTAATGCCTCAAGGGCTGCCTTCACTTCCTGCTGTTTGTCAGAAGAAAGCGCGCCAACAGCCTTTTGAAGAAACCCTCTCTGTTCCTTCCATGAACTTTCAAATAAGCTGTAGCTTCTATTTTCCCATGTGGTTGAAAAAAGCTGCTTGGACATATTATCAAATTCATGCATTGCAAATGAACCAATGTAGCCGTATTTATCAGGAACCGCATCTTTTGAAATCAAGTCCCGCTCTCTAGCCGACTTAAAATCTTGTTTTGCATAATGTTTATAGTCATTTAAATACTTTTTTTCATCAAGGCCCCATGTATGCTCAGGAATTAACAATAACCAATCCGAAAACTCCTTGAATTCTTCGCTGTCTTCTTCAAGTCTGCCTTGTGTGATCCATGTATTTCGAAGCCTGATCAGCTCACGGTATTCCGCAACTTTTTTCGGATCGGTGCCCGCTCCATGAATCCATGTATCGCCTATCTCTTCATGCACAACTGGGAGTGTATGCTTGATCGCGAGAAGTTTTTCTGCAAAGGCATCCATAGTAGAAGCTTTAATACTGGCATTCGGGAATCGTTCTCTTAATCCAGCAAACTCTTGTTTAATATCCTCTATCGAGGGCGGTCCGCAGTTGTCGCCGGTGTGGGCAAAGACCATCACCTCATTCAATCCATCTATCCTTAAGACATCCCCATAATTATCTGCATAATTAACAATGACATCAGAGCCATCCTCCGCTTTCCATACAAACAGGTTAGGGACGGAAGGGACCTTTGAGGCGGGGTTTACTCCAAAATGCAAATACTTGATTCCACTTTCAGCGAGCAGAGGAATCATAGCCTTTGTATGTCCCGGGACATCTGTCATTTTCCCCGCGATCGTCTTTTTTCCATATTCCGCATCAAGATTCTTCGCGATCGTTAATGCGTATTTAAACAGATTTTTGTCCATCAATTCCGTATGTGTCGTGAAAGGAAGGCCGTGCCAGGCGATATATCCTCTAGATATGGCATCATCCATGACCTTTTTTTCATCAGCATTTGCCCGTTTTAAGTATTCATGAATGAGCCAAGAGCCCGTAGTCCATACAAACCCGGCACTGTCTTTCTCCTTCTCAAGCTCCCGGCTTAATTCAATCGCCTTGGGTATGTAGGACTGAATATATTGATTCGTCACATTTTCTGCTAAATCTGTAAAACCGATATCAAGATGTGTTTTAAATACGACATGAACAACTTCAATCTCTCTCAAATGGATGTCACCCCTTGTATGTCTCTCATTTGGCTGTCATTTTGATCAGGTTTGCAAGGCTGAGCTCCAAGCTATCGAATGGGCTCCCTTCACAAATATCCTGTTCAACCGCATACCACTCTACACCGTTTTGTTCTCCCCACTTAAGAATCGGTTCAAAATCGATGCAGCCTGCGCCTATCTCTGCAAAATTTTCTTTTCCGTCGCTGGTCATATCCTTCAAATGCAGAATAGGCATTTGATTTGGAAAGCGGCGAATATAACTTAATGGATCAAGTCCTGCTTTTTTCACCCAATATGTATCAATTTCCGGAAAAACCTCTGGCGGAGCCAGAAGGTAATCCAGAGCATATTCCCCATCGATCTCAGTTTCGAACTCAAAATCATGATGATGATAGCCGATTCGAAATCCCTGCGGCACTGCTTTTTTAGAAATGGCGAGCAGGTCTTTTCTGACGTTTTTGTATCCTTCTTCATTTTTTAAATGGTCGTCTAAATAAGGCAAGATGATTTCTGATGTTTGAAACAGTCTGGCTTCCTTTAACACCTCATCCAGTTCATGAGTCAGCCTGTCTAAGCTGACATGCATGCCGGCCGTTTTTAACCCTGTTTCGTTAAGAACCCCGGCAATCTCTTCAGGTGAATACCCATACAGGCCATCAATTTGAACAGCTTCCCAGCCCATTTTTTTTAACACCCTTAATGTGCTTGGAAAATCATTCTGAATTTCATTTCGCAGCGTATATAATTGGGCAGCGAATTTATGCTTCATTTCTGGTCGCTCCTTTCCTTAAACACTTGCTTCTCGTTCCATCAAATTGAGCCAGTTCATTTCCCCAGCCGTCAGCTTAATCACTGAACCTGTTACTGATGACATTAATTCTTCTGAATTCTCCGGCCCTATGATGGCTGCCGTTTGGTATGGCTGATTCAACACATAAGCGAGTGCGATTTGAATAGCCGTAACACCCTTCTCTTCAGCAAGCTTCTTAGCCCGTTCATACCTTTTCCAATTATCCTCGGTGTAATAGACCCGAACCATTTCTTCATGATCTTTTCTGTCAGGAGCAAATCTTCCGCTGAAGAAGCCGCCTGCTTGAGATGACCATGAGAGCAGCGGCATCTGTGAGCCTTTGTGCCAATTCTCCATGTGCTCATCCACTGAAATACATCCGGGCCATCTTGGTTCCCTGCATTTTGCAAGGCTCAGGTTCGGACTATTAAAGGTAAACCCTATTAATCCGTGCGCTGCAGCATATTCATTTGCTTCCTGTATGCGCTGGTGCGACCAGTTTGAAGCCCCAATCGCATGAATTTGCCCTGCAGCAAGATGCTGATTTAAAACATCCATAATCACGCCAACCTCTACGCTTTCATCATCACGATGAAGGGCATAGAAATCAATATAGTCTGTATTCAATCGCTCTAGGCTTTCTGAGATATCTTTAGAAATGGCTGACGGATTTACGCGGGGACCTGGTTCACCATCATCATGATGAGCCCCTTTTGTTAAAATATGAACCTCACTGCGATTCTTCCTCAAATCCAGCCATTCCCCAAAAATAACCTCGCTGTCTCTGTACTGATGAGCCATATCAAACATATTTCCGCCTATTTTGAAGTACTCATCCAGCATATCGAATGCCTGCTGCCTGCTGTCATATTGATAGAAATGAGCCGTCCCCATAATTAACCTTGAACATGCTTTCTCAACATATTTTTGATCGATAATTCCTTTTAAACTGTGAAATTCCATTTAAAGGCCTCCTTTATGAATGATGAATCGTTCTTTCTCTTATCATGACGTCAGGCAGATTCGTGTCCATCGCGTCGATTTTCCATTCCTGAAGCGTTTTCCATACACGGATATCGTCGCTCATGCTTCCATGCACATAATAGCGGGCCTGATGAAGCTCTTCTATTAAACTTGGAGATAATTGATTGATCGGCACATTTAATACTTGTGCCTGCAGTTCTTTCAAATAACGGACAGGATCTGCTAATCGCGAAGAGCAAATGACATTTGTGAGGATGTGCTTGCTGTGATTCCTAGCTTCAGCTAAGGATGCATGGTTAAAGGACATGAGCTGGATTTGGTCTTCCATTTGATAGCTTCGGATTAAATCTGTGACTCTTTTAGCTAATGGTTCTTTCAGGTGCTCCATCTGCTTCAGTTCGATGCTGAGCACGATTTTCCCCTTTGCCCATGCTAAAACTTCCTCGAGTACCGGAATCTGTTCATCTGCAAACTCCTCTGAAAACCACATACCTGCATCTAATTTTTTTAAATCAGATAAAGTGTGTTCACTCACAAATCCTGTTCCATTTGTTGTCCTCTCAAGTGAAAAATCATGGAAGACAACCGCATGCCCGTCACTTGTCAGCTGGACATCAAGCTCAAGCATATCAGCCTGCAGCTCCAGGGCTTTGCTAAAAGACGACATCGTATTCTCCGGACAATACGCAGATGCACCGCGATGAGCGCCAATTAGAGCTCTGTTCTTGCCTTGAAAGATTCTATCCACCTTTTCACCTGCTTCTTATGAAAAATAAATCGGATTGCTGATGACAATTGGAGTGTCGGTTTCCGCGTCCCATAATTCAGCACGCACATATAAGCTGCTGTCTGGAATCTCAACAGTTCTAGACAATGTTCCTGCGGGTTTATGGCTTTTAAAAACGTCCCCTTGATCCGTAATGATTTTCAAAAGACCGCCAGTACTTTCCGGAATATCAATTTTTATAAGTGTCCTGTCATGATTCCTTTTAAAAGTGCCGCCCATCAATGTCTCACCCGTCTGCATTTGAATCCAAGGGGAAGTTGGACGGCCGGCAATACTCACTTGGCCAGCTGTTAAAGCTTCTAATAGCTTTCTTGGCGTATGCATATCCGAATAAATCCATGTCGTTGGCGTTCCATATTTAATGGTTTCATGAAGGCGATGGGTATCGCTTCCGCCTATCGCCACGATTTTCTTCCCTTGCTGCAATTGCAGATCCCACCATGTTAAAGCAGCTTGATTTTGCTTGCTCCAAGGGCCATTCCAAATCTCCACTATTTTCACATCGAAATGCTCCAGGCCCCATTCCCACGAGCAAAACGAACAGTGCGGATGGTTGATGGAAATAACGGCGCCGTTTGCCATCCCTTCATCAAGCTTCTCTTGAACATCTTCCTTCGTTGCACAGCGAAAATCGGCAAAGGGCTTGTGCACGCCGTAAAAGTTGCAATGCCCGCGGTTTGTCGTCAGCTCAACTCCCGGAATGACAGCCAGATCTTCAACCAGCGGATACTGGTAGTTTTGACTGAACGTATTATGATCCGTTAATGCCACAAAATCTAAATCAGCATGCCTGGCATTTTCGACTACTTCTGCAAGAGTAAAGGCACCATCACTGTGATTGGAATGCAGGTGCAGATCCCCTTTCAACCATCTCTTTTCGCTCATCATAAGAGTGACTAAAACATTGACCTCACACGCCACAGGAACACGGTAAGCATTCAGGATGACCCCCCACTCGCCGGCAGGAAGTTCGCCTAACGTGTAGCCTGGTGTCGCACGGTCTTCACGGACAAAAATATCCTTGCGGGCACCGCCGCTCCACCCCTTAAAACCATTGGGATCCTCCAAACCCAAGTCAATAATATTTTCATCAGCATGACTGAAAGACAGCTCTACCTTTATTTCTTCAATATCGTCCGGGACAGAGAAAGGTAAAGTGATGTACTCGCCCTGCTGAGAATGTTCAATCCACTTAGACAGGGTGACTTTGTGAACCTGGCTCACGATTCTTTTCCTCCCGAACCCAGTCCTCCCAGTCCTTGCTCAAATAGAGGCTGTAGAATAAAGTACAAAATAATCATCGGCAAAGCTGCAGTAGTTGCCCCCGTCATGATTAACGGCCAATCGATGTTATATTGGCCCTGGAATGCTTTAAGAGCTATCTGTATCGTGTACATTTCCTGCGATCTCGCAATCGTCAATGGCCATAAATACTCGTTCCAGTGACTCAGGAAGCTAAAGATTGCCACTAATGCGATCGCCGGTTTATTTAAAGGCATGATCACTTTCCAATAAATTTGAAACTTTGAGCAGCCGTCAATCGTTGCCTGCTCATCCAATTCTCTTGGTATGGCAAGGAAGTTCTGACGCATCAGAAAAATGGCAAAGCCTGTGACTGCAAAGGGAAGAATGAGTCCCACATAGGAATCAAGCCATCCATCAGGCCCAGCGAACGGTACATTTTTCATCATGAAAAAGAGCGGAACAACCATTAAGCCAGAAGGAATCATCATCGTCGCAAGCACTAAGAGGAAAAGCTTATCTCTTCCCGGAAATGTCAGTCTTGCAAAGGCAAAAGCCGCCAACGACGCAAATAACACGTTAATAATTGTAGCTAAAGCTGATACGATAAAGCTGTTTAAGAAAGCTCTCGGCAAGTTTGTTTCCTGCCAGATTCTCAGGAAATTTTCCCAATGAAATTCTGTTGGCAAAATTTTGGGCGGCCAAACCATGACATCACCCTGAGACTTCACGGCCGTCATCAGCATCCAAATATATGGACCTAAAAACACGAATAAGACAAACGTCAGCAAAAAATACAGGATGAAGTTTTTCAGGATTTTTGACTTTTTCATCGAATTTAGTCCTTTCCGGATAGCTTTAATTGAAGCCAGGTCACTGCAAGCAAGAATGGGAATAGAACAAGTGACAGTGCAGCTCCATAGCCAACATAGTTAAATTCAAACGACTGCTGCCAAATATGTTTAATGACTACCATCGTGCTGTCCATCGGTCCGCCGTTTGTCAAAATATCTACAACCGCTACGACCTGGAACGATCCAATGACAGACATAACCATGGTGTAAACTAATATATGGGTGATCGATGGCAGTGTAATATGTATAAACTGCTTCCAGGAATTAGCTCCATCAATCCTTGCTGCTTCATATAAAGATTGAGGAACGGCCTGAAGGGCTGCCAAGAAAATCGGGATATTATAAGCTGTGCCTCTCCATGCTCCAATCAGAATCAGAATGATCATCGCTGTAGCCGGCTGCAAAAGCCAGGCCGGCGGTGTTTCGACACCTGCAACCTTCAGCAAATAGTTAAGGATGCCCAGGTTATTATCAAACACCCACAAAAAGATCATGGCTGTAATCACCTCAGAGGTGATCGTCGGCAGAAAATAAAACACTTTAAAAAATCGTAAGCCTCTAAGCTTTCTATTAAGAAGCACAGCAACGGCAATCGCGCCGCCCAGCCCTAAAAACATGGAACCGGCTGTATAAACGATTGTGTTTCCGAGACTCTTAATGAAAAGCTTGTCTTGAAGCATTTGAGAAAAGTTCTTTAAGCCAGTAAACACAGCGGGATTAGGCAGGCTGTAATCATGAAAGCTCAGCCAAATTAAATAGAGAATAGGCGCTATGGAGAATATAAATAAGAAACTAAGTGCAGGTAAAACAAATAGATAAGACCCGATATAATCTTTTAATTTATGAAACTCTTTTTTCGTTTTTATTTCAGTATTCATTTGAGAAGCCATTTCTGTTTTCATTATCATCACTCCCTTTAAAGGGAAAGGGCATGTCTTCACATACCCTTTCAAAATCAACTCTTTTTAAAAGTATCTATTTAGCTGAATTAACAGCCTTTTCGGCAATTCCCTGTGCCTCGTCCAGCGTTTTTTGCGGATCAGCCCCGTCAAACACAGCACGCAAAGCTTTACCCCATGCATCATTTGCTTCTGGATACGCTTCCAATTTATACGGTACAGCCTCTTGCAGCGTCTCTACATATGGCTTCAATAATGGATCACTGTACATTTCATCTTCATATAAATGTGTTTTCACCGGATGACGGCCTTGCTCTTTAGCTAACCGAATTCCATACTTGTCTGAAACAAACCATTTCATCAGCTCAAAGGAAGCGACTTTGTTTTTAGATCCCTTTGGAACAAACAAGCTGCCTCCTCCCAATACAGAACCATTTCCATCGCCAGGAAGCGGAGCTGTTGCAAGGTCTTTATAGGAATCTGGAAACTCATTTTTAATTCTTGCGATATCCCAAGGTCCAGAAATGAAGGAAACAGCTCTTCCTGTTCCAAACATCGCTACAGGATGATCGGTTTGTCTTTCTTGCGGCGGAGGAACAGGAGATGATTTATCCTCCGTTGCTAAGCCTGTATATTTCGCCATGGTTTCAACAATCTTTGGATCATTCAGATTTGCTGTCACCTTGTCCCCATCAAACTTCAGCGTGTTCGTTCCCGCTGCGATGACATTTCCGAAGAAACTCCATCCGCTCGCACTCGTCACGATTCCATATCTGGATCCATCTTTCTTTGTCAGTTTCTTTGAAACAGTCACTAACTCATCAAGCGTTTTAGGCGCTTCTTTGATGCCGTTCTCTTCAAAAACCTTTTTGTTATACAAGTAGATTGTAGTATTTACATCAATCGGCATTCCGTATTTAACACCTTCCCAGGTCGTATCTTCAATACCGCCTGGAACAAATTTATCCTCTTCGCCCCACTCTTCCCACAGATCATCAACCGGTTCAGCAAGACCCTGTGCACCCATTGCAAAGGCATGGGCATGAGCCATATCAGGAACCGCTCCACTGGAAACCGCAAGCTTTACTTTATTGCTCATATCTCCCCATTCAATTCCAACCGTTTTAATTGAAATGTTCGGATAGACTTCCTTAAATTCCTTGATTGCATCTTGAATTGGAGCTGTATTGGCATAGTCAGCTGCCAGCCAAATTTCCAAATCCGTTTTCCCCAATTCTCCAACCTTTTCATTAAACTCCGGCAAGCCGTCTGCCGCTAAATCGCGATCCGGTGCCTTTACAGGTTCCGTTTTCCCGCCGCCCGAGCTGCCCGTGCTCGATTGACACCCTGATAAAACAAGAAAAACAGCAAGTACTAAAAATATCAGTTTTTTCATCATAATCCCCCTGTTAATCGTTGTTAATTACTGTAAGCCCTTACAATTTAGTATGTAGAATCTCGATAGATTCCTGGTCTCCCCTCCTCTCATGCTTCATCCATTACGCTTCTTGATGCTTCATATCTTGACAAGAATCGCGAATAACCAGCTTTGCAGGGATTGTTCTGATTCTTGGAACAAGCTGTTTGTTCAGCATATTAATCAGAACCTCAGCCGCTTCCTCCCCCAGCTTCTCAGGAAACAGCTCGACACTCGTTAAGTTAGGAGTCGTCTCAAGAGCCAGGGTCTCATTATTGCTCAAAGCAATCAGGGAAACATCTCCCGGAATATCCACTTCCATTTCCCTTGCGGCTCTCATTACCCCAAGTGCAACACGATCCGAATCCGCAATGACCGCTGTATACTTCTTCTCATTTATCTTTTCTAAAAAAGAAACATACCCATATTCAGATGCGTTTGAAAAGGTCGATTGATCATAATAAACAACATTCCCCTCGTCAAACGGCATATTGTAATTATCATAGGCCTGCATCAGCCCAGCTTTTCTGTCCTCTGCTACCGTCATATGATAAGAAGCATTTAAAAACAAAATCTCGCGATGGCCATTGCCGATTAAATATTCCCCGACCTCTTTCGCCATTTCAATATTGTTATTATCTACACATTTGATATCCATGTCCGTTCTGTCTGGCCGCCCGATCAGGACAAAGGGCATGCTGGAATCCCTGTATTGCACAATACGCGCATCATCTTCACGGGGATTTAATAGAATCACACCGTCAACAGGATCCCTTGAAAAGTTCGTTTGGTCGTCTCCTTCATAAATGCGGTCCAAAAGAACCCGGTATCCGCTTTCCGAAGACTTTTTCACAACCCCATTAATCACTTTCGTTTCAAAGCTGCTTAACTCATAATCTTTGACAGTCGGCATCTTAAGACCAATAATCATTGTCTTTTTAATAGCCAGACTTCTCGCCATGTGATTGGGAACATAATTCAATTCCTTTGCAACCCGAATCACACGCTTTGTCACATCCTCACTTATCGGACGCTTCTTGCTGAATACATTCGAAACCGTACTTTTAGATACACCAGCCTGCTTTGCTACATCACCTATTGTGACCATTAAGATCTCCTCTTCCACATTTCGTCGAACCGGTTTCATTAACAGTAAAAAAATAATGAAATATTAAAGAAGTATTTCATGGGTTATTGAAGATACTATTAAAATATATTTCTGTTTATGTAGAATATTCCTCTAGATGAATCGAACCGGTTTCATTAATCTGTCTTCATTATAGTAAATAGTTTTAATTCAGTCAATATTCAGATTAATAAATTTATAGAATGCTAAAACAAGGATTCCTGCACCGGAACCCTTGTCTTTTCTTATATATGAGAAACGATTAAATTACATTTACCGCTAATTGAAAAAGTTCCAGTTTCAGCAGGCAGAATAAAATGAGTTCCTTTTGGAATCGGATAGCTTTTACGATCATGAATAAGCTCGCCATCTCCTTCAATCACACTGCAAAGAAGAAAAGGCTGATCCTGCGTAAATGACGCTTGTCCATTTACTTCCCACTTGCAGACAGTAAAATACTGCTCTTCTATAAAAGTCGTAATGGTTACATCTTTCATCTTTGTTGCGGCTGGCTACAGTTTGAACTTCCACATTTAACTTTAATTTGAAATTATTGGAGGGATTAGTGTAGGGAAATTCCAAGCTAAATGATGTGGTCCCCTGTTAGCTATATATCCTCCTAATATCGGCCTATATTCCGTTATTAAATGATTATAATTTTCTTGAGGGTATATATGTGACATAGCTTCAATTAAACTACCCGGCCAATTGTTGTTTCCTTCCATATTTGGTTTTTCTAGATCCGTTTTAGTATAATACTGCCAATTATTTGGATTTTCAACTGCATTATATAATTTATCGAATGCCGCTTTTATTCTTTTACCTTCTAAACTATTTAAATCAAATAAATTAGTATTTGTTTCGTTATAAATAAGAAATGCTGATTGTGTAAGTGGTGCTAATGCAAAATATGTATATCTCATACTTTTTGCCTTTCGAGCAATTTCTTCCTTCATTTTTCCATTTGCATCAATTTGTGAAACAATTATTTTTTTGGTGTACATAACTTCCTTTTCTAATTTACTTTTATCACCTAAATAACTATAAGTAGTAAGAGAGGCCAAATTACCCCAATTCGCCCAATTATTTGATCTATTTCGGGCGAATTGAATGGTAGGCAAGTATGTAGATTCAACCCATTTTCGGAATTGTGATTGATCCCATTTTTTATAATCATGTAGTAATGTAGCACTATATATAAATCCTATTCCGCTATTTGCAGCTACCAGTGGAGTATCATCTTTAGCTGAGATTTGTTTATTAGTTTTTGACCAATGATTTAATATGTCTATTGCTTTTTCTGCATATATCTCTTGGTCTGTTAACTTCCATGCAAGCCCTAATATATAACTTGCATAAGCATCTTCAGTAATATCTTTTCGGGCTTTTGCATGGCCGCTGTTATCTACATAAGTTGGGGGAATATACAAGTAATCTACTGGATTAGCTTTTCTTTTTAAGTAATTGTTTGCTAGTTCAATAAATTGTATATAGGCTTCGAGTCTTTGATCATCTTTCTTTATCATCTCTTTCACTTCATGAAACTCTTGTTCACTATAAATTCCATAAGATTCATTCTCTCGGAAAAAAATAGCACTAATCAAAATAATACATATTAAAATGAGAACAAAGAATCTTTTGAAAAACAATTTTCGTGACCTCCTCTCATTCATATAATAATAGATCTTCAGAATATCTGTTTTCATCACGCTATAGCCTTCTTCCAAGGTACCTTTTCATTTTAAATTACCACTTATTATAAAAATATATATAATTTTTGAATCCTTTTTTCTTTACAATGCATATAAAAGCGCCATTCCAATTGGAATGACGCTTTTATGAGTGAATGATAAAGTATCCATAAAATCACGAGTAGTTAAATCTGTTATGTAGATTATTTCATTCAACTAGACTTTATTCTGTAGAAGATTTTAGATATAAAATCGACCAATTTTTTTACTCAATAATAAAACGTAATTCATTCCTGGATTCATAATAATTTCCTTGGCCCGTTCTGCTCCGATCCTTTGCATGCACGATAATTTTATATGTGCCTGGATTTGTTGGCGTCCATATTGCACTGCTGCCATTTCCGTAATCCTGAATCGTAGTGAGAATTCCTTTTTCATCACGTACCAAAAATCGATAGTCTGGATTGGTTCCACCCTCAGCAGTTGCTGTCAATTTTATGGGATGGCCATGTAATTGTGGAGAAGCTGCATCTGAGTTTATTTGAACTCCAGTTACCTTTATTCCTTCAATCATAAACTTCATTTCAGTTCTAGCTTCATAGTAATTTCCTGAACCAGTTCTGCTTGAATCCTTTGCATGTACGATAATTTTGTATATTCCTGGTTCTGTAGGAGTCCATGATGCATTACTTCCATTGCCATATTCTTGTATTGTGGTGAGAGTTCCTTTTTCATCACGTACCAAAAATCGATAGTCTGGATTGGTTCCACCCTCAGCTGACGCAGTTAATTTTATCGAATTCCCGATGATTTGAGGTGAAACTACATCTGCATTTACATGAACGCCTGTTACTTTTATTCCTTCTACTTTAAAGCTCATATCCGTCCTGGCTTCATAGTAATTTCCTGGACCAGTTCTACTCTTATCCTTTGCATGCACAATAATTTTGTATGTTCCTGGTTCTGTTGGAGTCCAGGTTACATTACTTCCATTGCCATATTCTTGGATTGTCGTAAGAATTCCTTCTTCATCACGTACAAAAAAACGATAATCTGGATTTGTCCCACCTTCTGCAGCTGCCGTCAGTTTAATGGAGGAACCAACTTGTTGTGGAGAAGCTGTAACTGTGTTTAATTTAACTCCAGTTACCTTTGAACCTTCCACCTTGAAACTCATATCAGCTCTAGCTTCATAATAATTCTCTGTGCCAGTTCCGCTCTGATCCTTTGCATGAACGATTAGTTTATATGTTCCTGGGATAGTTGGTGTCCACGTTGCTGAATTCATTTCTCCATATTCTTGGATTGTAGTTAAGACCCCTTTTTCGTCTCTTATAAAGAACCGATATTCGGGACGATCGCTTCCTTCTGAATTTGCCGTTAATTTAATAGGTGTTCCTATTTCTTCCGGACCGGTATGATCAACTGATAATGTAACTGAATCTACATGGTCATTTCCACTGTTCACGTAGAAGTCTGCTGTGAAATCCTGTTCATAATGATAATATTTTGTGTTACCTGCATGATCTGTTAAAGCAATCATATCTATCTTCCACGTACCGCCTTCGGAATTTGCGTTAGTTGGAATGGTCCCATACCATCTTCCTTGTTCATCAACAGAATAAATATTTGCCCCATATGATTGATCCCCTGACGGACTTTCTGCATGAAAAAATACATACTTTACTCCAGAAATATCATCCTTCGGTGTTATATAAATGGTGTTACTTTCCTCGGCTTTTATTTCTACTTTACTTAACTCTACATTTTCTAATGACGGAGCAGATATATCAGCATTTTGGTTAGTTACACTAAAATCAGTCGTAAAATCCTGTCCATAATGATAATATTTGGTATTCCCTGCATGATCTGTTAATGCAATCATATCTATCTTCCAGGTACCGCCTTCGGAATTTGTGTTCGTTGGAATCGTCCCATACCATCTTCCTTGTTCATCAATAGAATAGATATTTGCTCCATATGATTGATTCCCTGACGGACTTTCTGCATGAAAAAACACATACTTTACTCCCGAAATATCATCTTTTGGTGTTATAAAGACTCTGTTGCTTTCTCCTGCATTTATTTCAGCTTTACTTAACTCTACATTTTCTAATGATGGAGCTGACGAATCGGCATTTGGGCTAGTTACACTAAATTCAGCTGTGAAGTCTTGTCCACTATGATAATATTTGGTGTTTCCAGCATGATCCGTTAATGCAATCATATCTATCTTCCAAGTACCGCCTTCAGCATTCGCATTAATTGGAATTGTCCCGTACCATCTTCCTTGTTCGTCAACAGAATAGATATTTGCTCCGTATGATTGATTACCTGACGGACTTTCTGCATGAAAAAACACATACTTTACTCCCGAAATGTCATCGTTCGGTGTTATATAAATGCTGTTACTATCTCCTGCATTTAATTCAGTTGTACCAAGCTCTACTTTTTCCAAGGCCGGCGCTGTCAAATCCTCAACAGCCAAACTATGCGAAGAAATTGTAGTACTTATCAGTACAATCATTGCAAGAATCTTAATTATTGTTCTTACTTGATGCAATTTCATGGTTTCCCCCGTAAAAAACAATTCTATAAAAATATAAATGTATAAGGTAAATAGTTTCTAGCGATTAAACTATTTACCTTATTTATTTTTTTAGCTTTGTTCTGTTTTCAATTTATTCCTCAACAAAACATGAAAAATAATAACCATGATCAAAAGTACACCAATATTAATATAAGGTATTAGTAAAAATGAAGTTGTACTTTTGAAAACATAAAAACCCGCTGTTGAAATAATGACTAGAAAAATTAACGAGACATAATTGACTGCTTTTTGCATTTTAAAACCGTACAGAAATCTAGTTTGTAAAATCATAATAATAGAAAGAGGTATTGTAAAGGCATAAATGCCAAGTGCATCAGATACTATACTAACTGAGCCAAGATCAAATTCCCCTCTCATAAAGACAAGTTTTGTAATTAACTCAGAGTACATAAACATAATAATAGCGACAATGGAAAATAAAACAAATAGGCTAACACAGAGTTTAGAATACAAATTTTTTAAATATGCTAATTTGCCCTCTCTTATTTTCCTTGAGATTAATGGGAAGATCATCGCTCCAATACCTACTAGCATCATACCTTGCGGGATTGATACTAACTTAGTCGAATAATTTACAGCTGAGACTACCCCTTCTTCATAATGGGTTGCATACATTCGTTGAAGTATGTTATTTATTTGTAATGAAGCCCCGCCAAAAATGATCGGTAATGATATGCCCCAAAACTCTTTTACAGTCATTTCATTTTCTTCTACTTTATTAGGTTTAATATAAACTGGCTCTTTTGTTACAAATGCAGCTTTCATCATTAACAATGATAGCCAACCAATGATTGTACTTAAGGTGAAAGCTAAACTAAATGTAACGTAAATATCCCATTTAAAAAAGTCCAAGGGAACAAGATAGATTAAAATGACAAAAAACACATTTGCGATAATCAACGAAATTTGCGGATATACCGGTTTTGAGATCATATTAAATAAGCTCGTCCTAAGTGATAAAAAGACATAGGCAGGAATAGACCAGTAGATCACTAAAATAGATGGGTGAATGAAGTCTTTATATACGAAATAAATGGTTAAAATCAACAGAAATAAACATATTGAAGCAACTCCAATATGTTTATAAATCGTTTTTAAACCTTTCATAAAACCTGAATTATTATTTTTCGAATTGGCAAATATAATAATGGAAGTTGATAATGCCCCGCCAATTATTAAATAAACATAAGTTGGAATACTTAATAGTAAAGATAGATTATCAGCTATAAGTGTCGTACCAAATTCATTTGCAATGACAAGTTCTCTAACGAAGCCAACAATTTTCCCAAGAAACGACAATATTCCGATCACAATAAAGACAAAATATTTATTTTTTGTTATTTTAGGAAACATTTATATAGCCTCTCTACTTTTGATACTTGTTGAGATATGGTCATACTGCGAGCATATTTCATATTTTCTTTTGTAATTTTATCCATATCTTCACTTTCTACGATTGTTAATCCCTTTTTAATCGCAGAAGAAATATCATTTGCATTTTTAGCTTCAAATAAAATCCCTCTATTTTCTGCTAAGAGTTCTGATAAACCACCGACATTTGAACCAAGAACTAACAGACCGCTTGCCATAGCCTCTAAGGTTACTAGACCAGCACCCTCATTGTGAGAAGGCAAAATTAGCATTTTAGAAGCACTGTAATACTCCTTTAGTTCTCTTTTTCCAATTACTCCTGTAAATTCTACATTCAAATTATATTTATTTATGATTTCCGTACATTTCTCATAAACACTCTTATCATGTAAAGACCCTACTATACAAACATTCAATTGAGGATAATTCTTTAATGCTTCAAATAAATCTATAACACCTTTTGACTTTATAAAATTCCCTACAAACAATATATCGTAATTTTTTGTTTTTTCATTTGGGATGGTAAGGAATGATTCATCAATTCCCATATTAAAAACAACAACTTTTTCTGGATTTACTTCAAACTCTTTGACAATAAGACTCTTTAGATAGTCACTAACACATTGAACGCAATCTGCCCTATTTAAAATATGCTTTGTCATTGATTTATGAAGCTTCGTCCTCTTTGCCATATTGTCAACGTCTCCGCCATGAACTGTGACGATTGTTTTTGAACCAAGAAATTTGAAAAGGTCAATCAATAATGCAGTAGGAAAAACATAATGGAAATGGATAATTTGATATTTTTTAGAAGAGAGGAACACTTTTAATTGCTCAAGGAAAAACGTTAAATATTTTGATATAACATTTTTTTTGCCTTTCCGATGATTATCAATCACAATCTTATCGATATGAAAACTCTCTTTTAATCTTTTATAATGGTTATAAACAAATGAACCGAACGCAGCATTTTCTTTAGAAGGAAACATATTACTTACTAATAAGACTTCATTATTCTTACTTTTTCTCTTCGATAACTGATTCAAGAATGCTTACACCCTTTGCAAATTTGCTTTGATAGATAGAATTCGCCTTAATGATATTATTTTTATTACTCTCTGATTGATTGATTTCTTCGATAAGTTTATCAACATTTAACTCATCAATTTTAAAGAAATTATTCTCTAATTCCATTTCACCAAAAAAGCCTTCTACTTTATGGTGATAACCGATACCGTAAATAGATGCATTGACTAATAAACCAATGATAAGGGAGTGCAGTCTCGTACCTACGACTACATCTAAATCTTGTGTGAATTCAATCAAAGATTTTGGACTAAGTATTTCTTCATTCAAAATTACATTTTGTTTTTTTGTTTCCTGATAAATTTCATTTGCAAGTCTATGATCATCAGGATACTTTGTGCTATATAAGTAGATTTGATTATTTTTATTTTCAGAAAGGCCGTGAATTAACTTGATAATGTTATTTTTATATTGTTCAAACTTTTCTTTATCATATTCTGGCCAATAATAATCCGCAAAATAGGGTAATACCGTTATCCCAATTTTTTTTACTCCAGCTTCTCTTGATATAGCTAAGTGCTCATTGCCAAAGGCTGGGTCACCAATAATTTCGATTGAACGGTTCCCTGAGATCAGTTCATTCAAGATTTTTTTGGACTTTTCATCCCTTACACTAATTACCTTAGAAGAATTTAAGATGTTTTTTACAATTTTCTTACCCAAAGATGTTTTTAGGGGACCTGCTCCTACCCCATGCACAATAAGTGTGCCATCTCGTTTAACAATATTTTTCACAATAAACCAATACAAAGGTAAATCTCTTGGATACATATCCATTAGAATACCCCCGCCACCTAAAATAACAATGTCAAACTTTTGTTTTAATTTGAGTATTTCTTTTATAGAAAATATGATATTGACTAATTTAGATTTTTTCTCTTTATAGATCAGACTTTCTTTCACTACACCTTCAACTGTATCTGTATTATCCTTATTATTCGTAAAAACCGTTATTTCAATATCCTTATTAATCGTAAACATTGTATGAATTAATCCTGATAAAATCGCATCATCACCAGCATTACGGTTACCATAATTACCAACAATCGCTATCTTCATTTAACCAATCTCCATATAATTTATTAAATCATCTATAAGATTTTTTTCATTTGTTATCGTTGCGATTTTTAAATCCTTATTTAAAAGTTCAGCATTAAGATCTTCAATTTCATGAATGACAGGAATTTCATATTTCCCATGAAAATAATCTGACATCTCTAATTGATGATCGTCCACATGTTCATTATACTTCTGTCTTCTCGGTACAATAATAATTGGTTTTTTCAAAGTTAACGCTTGATTAATTGAACTGGTGCCTGCATGAGTTATTATAAGATTCGAAGCTTTGATTAACTCATTTAATTCCTCAGCATTTTTAAAATCAAACCAAATTATATCACTATTTTTTGGAGGGGAACTATAACCAGTTTGAATAGTAAACTCATACTTCTTACTATCATCGGCTAAAGTAGATAAATGATTTATTAATCTTTCAAATCCAAATTTCTGAGTACCTAAAAGAACTAATATCTTCTTAATAAAGACCACCTCTGTAAATAGCTTTTTTATATACTTTTTGCATATCTGGCCACTGTACATAAAATCGATCTGCAATGAAATACATTAGTCGACCAGTCAAAGTAGGGGATTTTACCTTCGCAAAACTTTCAATAAAGATAATTTTTGAACCCATAAGTTTCCCAAGGATCATACAAGGAATAACCGCACCTGCACCAGTAGAGATAATATATTTAGGCTTTGTTTTTCTTAATACATGAAAAGAAATTCTTGTGTTTGCAATAATAGTCTTCACAAAATTTTCTTTTCTATTAAACATATTTAAAAAGTACATATCATCCTTTGGCATTATAGAAGGATGCTTTTCAACCAAATAGGCAACATCCTCCTTATTTAAAGCCGCAGCTATTTTATTAACTTGAGTAAAATGTCCACCTGTTGAACTAGCTATCAACACTTTCTTCAACTTTTTTCTCCTTTAATTCCGCAGAAATTAAGCCCAACAATGTAAAAATAATGATAAATTGCGGACTTGAAAAATATATTTGTTCAGCTAAAGATTCTAAGAAAGCATGAATAAAAACAAAGATAAAAATGTAATAGTAGTAACTATTTAATCTTTTTTTAATTTGTTTTCGTTTCTTAAAAATAATTAAAAACACACAACCATAAAGGATGATCCCTAATAATCCTGTTTCTCCAAGTATCGCTGGCCAAAAAGTATCAGTCAGCCACATTGGATTATCTGGGCTTAATCCCCAAACATGATTTAATCCGAATTCATAGTAAACGCTACTATATGGATCAATTGACTGAAATGTTCCGTACGTTCCAAAGCCAGTGCCGAATGGGAAGTAATCTTTTGCTATCACAAACGAAAATAAATATAAAGCCTTTCTCGCTGACTCATCATAGTCAATTTGGATATATCTTTCAATCGTCAATGATAATAAATCGCCAAAGAAAAATAAAAAGGTAGGTGCTACAAATAAAATGACTACTATTATTCCTAATATCTTATTTTTTGATTTAAAAAGTAAATAGGAAATAAGAAACGCTAGTAACATGATTACTTTAAAACGTAACGAAATAATTGCAAACAAGAAAAAGATAATGGATATAATAATATTTTTTTTGTTTTTATTACTTAAAAACTTCGAGAACATAATAATTCCACATAAACTCATAAACCATCCATAGACACCTGGATGTGTCATTAAAGACTGTACACTTACTAAACCGGCCCTAATATCTGCACGATATTCCAGATTTAATAATGCTCTAAATCTTTCATAAAATAAAAAGTCAATCACCGCAAAAAACATAAGTAAGTATCCAATAACTATCATTGTTTTTAATATTAACTTAATTTTATTTTCATTTTTTCCCGTTAATTCGAAGATTGTTAAATATACAATAAACCCCTTCACTACTAGGAAAGAGCTAATGATAGAATTTATTGTGATTCCGTCTCTTAAAAAACTTGATATAAAACCAATTATTAAAAATGCTATAGCTAGTAAAGATACTATCATTGTATGTTTTGATATGGTTTGAGTCTTAATTAATTTAACCAAAACCAAAAATGCTAAGAAAACAACAATGATCTCATCTGTCATATCAATAATTGGATGTATATTTACAGCTAATAGTTCCTGAAATAATAAGACTACTAAAAGAATTTGAATAACAATTCTGCTCATTTTATTCTCCATTAGGAATTAAAATTATTTTTATTGTCATAAAAATAATTTTAAAGTCAAAGAGTATCGTCCTATTTTTCAGATAATAAAGATCTAGTTGAACCATTTCTTCAAATCCAACATTATTTCTTTCTGTTGCCTGCCAGAGTCCCGTACATCCTGGTGTTATTAGTAGTCTTTGTAAATGGTTCTCGTTATAAGTTTCTACTTCTCTAGGTAACGGCGGACGTGGTCCGACCAAACTCATTTCACCTTTAAATACATTAAACAATTGTGGAAGTTCATCGATAGAAGTTTTTCGTATGAATTTCCCAATCTTCGTAATTCTTGGATCGTCCTTCATCTTAAACATAGCTCCAGGAACTTCATTATGCTTTAATAATTCTTTTAATCTATCTTCTGCATCATGAACCATTGATCTGAATTTGATCATATTAAATTCTTTGCCATTTTTACCAACCCTTTTCTGAATAAAGAAAACTTTACCTTTCGGGTCTTCCAATTTGATTAAAATTGCTACTAGTAAAAAGATAGGGAACAATAAAATTATTCCGATAAAAGAACCAATAATATCTATAACTCTCTTTCTCTTTTCGTATAGACGTTTTAATTCTAATCCGTCTCCAATTTCTGGCTCTATAACTGTAATAGAGTAGCCTTCCATATACTACTTTCACCTCTTACCCTTTAACTTTCATTACATTTAATAGGTCTTCCATGTATCTGATCATGTCGTCCTTAATATCCTCATGTTTTAAGGAAAACTCAATTGTTGTTTTAATAAATCCTAACTTCTCACCAACATCATATCGAGTACCTTCAAAGTCGAAAGCATATACGGATTGTTTCTCATTTAAGTGTTGAATAGCGTCTGTTAGTTGTATTTCTCCACCCGCACCTGTTTCTTGATTTTCTAATAATTCAAAAATCTCGGGAGTTATTACGTATCTGCCCATAATTGCTAGATTAGATGGTGCTGTTCCTTGTGCAGGTTTTTCTACAAAACGGTTTACTTTATAGAGTTTTCCATCTTTTTCTAGCGGATCTATTATTCCATATCGATGTGATTGATCTTCAGCAACTGATTGAACACCAATCACAGAAGACCCCGTTTTCTCATATTCATTAATTAACTGCTTTAAACAAGGAGTTTCTGCTTCAACAATATCATCACCAAGTAATACCGCAAATGGCTCATCACCAACAAACTTTCTAGCACACCATACTGCATGTCCTAATCCTTTTGGCTCTTTTTGGCGTATAAAATGAAGATTAATTTCTGATGAATGTTGTACTTTTTCTAAAAGGTCAAATTTCCCTTTACCCATTAAATTCTGTTCAAGCTCAAAATTATGATCAAAATGATCTTCAATCGCACGTTTCCCTTTACCTGTCACAATAATAATATCTTCAATCCCAGACTCAATTGCCTCTTCAATTATGTATTGAATCGTAGGCTTGTCCACAATTGGTAACATTTCTTTAGGCATTGCTTTTGTTGCTGGTAAAAAACGTGTCCCTAATCCCGCTGCTGGAATAATCGCTTTCCTAACTTTTTTCACTTTAAATCCCCCTTGACTTATCAAACATTAAGTAACTGTAAATTTTTAACTGAAGGTCTTCCCATTGAGTGGTATTCAACAAAATAGTTTTCAACAATTTTAGGATCATAACAATTACGCCCATCAAATATTACTGGTAGTTTCATATTTTCTACAAACGTACCTATTTCTAAATCTTTAAATTCATTCCATTCTGTTAAAATCAACGCAACATCAGCATCTTTTAATGCATCAACAGTATTTGTCGCATATTTCACATTCGAATCTAATATTTTCGTCGCATTCTCCTTAGCAACTGGATCATAGGCTACAACATGCGCACCTTTTTCAACTAAATGTTTCGTAATAACTATAGATGCTGCCTCTCTCATGTCATCTGTATTTGGTTTAAATGCTAATCCTAAAACTGCAACTTTCTTTCCTTCTAAGCTGTTAAACCGTTTGTTCAATTTATCTAGGAGGATTTCTTGTTGCTTTTGGTTAACTCTGACAACACCTTTTAGTAAATCAAAATCATACTCTACGTTACCCGCAATTTGGATAAGTGCCTTTGTATCTTTAGGGAAACAAGAACCACCGTAACCAATTCCAGCGTTTAAGAATTGTGAACCGATTCTACTATCCTGTCCCATTCCATTCGCAACGTCTTCTACATTTGCTCCTACTTTTTCACAAATGTTTGAGACTTCATTAATAAAGCTAATTTTTGTTGCAAGAAAAGCATTAGCCGCATATTTAATCATTTCAGCACTTCGAACATTCGTTTTAAATACAGGAATGCCAAAAGGTTTATTAATTTCTTCTATAATACTAGCTGCACTTTCATTACTTGCTCCAACTACAATTCTATCTCCATTAAAAGAATCATAGATTGCAGCACCTTCACGTAAAAATTCAGGATTTGATACAAGATCAACTTTTACATTATGAACGAGATTGTTTTGAATCACTTCTTTGATCCAGTCATTTGTTCCTACAGGGACTGTACTTTTTGTAACTACCACTACATCTGTTTTAACATGAGTCGCAATATCTTTTGCTACTTGCTCAACAAATGATAGATTAGCCGAACCATCTTCTTTTTCTGGAGTACCCACCGCAATATAAATTACGTCAGCCTCTTCAAATCCTTCATTATGATTTGTTGTAAAGAACAATCTTCTTCCTTGTATATTCTTTTTCATTAATTCATCTAAACCTGGTTCATAGATTGGAGATATACCTTCACGCATTTTGTTTACTTTCTCTTGATCAATATCAATGCATGTAACTGTATGTCCAATTTCAGATAAGCAAGTACCTGTCACTAATCCAACATATCCAGTTCCTACTACTGCGATTTTCATCTATTTTCACCTTTTCTTTATAATTTCTCTTTCAAAAATATCTAACGGAAAAGTACTCTTTTTTAAGTACTCTTTCGTTAAATATCTTAAGTAAAATATTTAAATTGTGCATCAAACTACACCCATGACTACAAGCGTCTAAGGTCTTTCTACCTATAAAACAGCCGAGTGCCTCCATTGATAATGGTGGAGGAGGTATCACCAGTTCTTGCTTAAAAAATACCCAAAAACTTTTTCTTTTTGATTCTGCTTGGATCCATTCTATAAACTGTCAAATTCTTAATCAGTAACTCTGCGTTTTCTTTAAAAAGGTATACTGCATCAGATCCAAATTCATGATTAAGAACACCATATCCATTAGCCAGTCGAAATGGACGATTTTTAAGGCTGTGAACGTCCGAGGCTAAGAAATGGGTCAGCTGAGATTCAATGAGCTGCAGCGTGAATTTTTTGATGTTCTTTCCAAAATGACCCGTTAGGCTTGAAGCTGTGATTTGAGTAAGTGCTCCCTTGCTTACTAGCTTGTACAAAAGATCCGGATTTTCTATAATTTCTGAATTTCGTTCAGGATGGACGATGATTGGCGTGAGGCCCTTCATTTGGATGTCAAATAGCATTTGTTCTGTATATCTAGGTACATGTCCAGAAGGCAGCTCAATAAATACGTAGTTTGTGTGGTTTAGTGGCAGAATAAGATCATTTTCCAGTTCAATCAGCAGATCTCCATGAATTCTTGATTCCTGCCCTGGCAAAATGGTTAGAGGAACATTTTCTTTTTTTAATGATAGATTTAGTTTTTCGACTTTTTCGAGAATGTTCTGTTTATTGTTAATGTATTTTCCATTTTGATGATGGGGTGTTGCAATAATAGTTGTAATACCCTCAATAACAGCTGCTTTAGCAATTTGAATTGATTCTTCTAAACTGTCAGCCCCATCATCTACTTCAGGTAAAATATGTGAATGAATATCAATCATAAGAACCACCGCCCATTGTTAATTGTATAGGTATTATGAAATGCATTAATACCTATACATGTATAATACTTTGAGATAATAGCATAAAAAGAACTAGTCCAAAAGGGGTGTATTTTGTCGAATAATCATTTATTTTGATGCGTAATAATAATATTGATTATCCTGTTGCTTTTTGTTGTTAAGGACTGTTCCAAGAATTTTAGCCTGCGCTTGCTCTAAAGCATCCTTTGCCTTTTTAGCTGATTCTAACTCTGTTTTCCCGCTGCTTACAACAAGGACAACTCCATCAACCGCATTCGAGAGAATTTGTGCATCCGTTACCGCAAGCACTGGTGGAGTATCAAATAAGACGAAATCATACTCTCCTTTAGCATCTTCAATCAGCTGTTTCATCCCTTTAGATGCTAAAAGCTCTGAAGGGTTAGGAGGAATGGGTCCACTAGTCAAAATAAACAGATTATCCTGATCTGTATATTTTGCAGCTTGGCTTAAGGTAGAT